>JAYVRH010000820.1:0-2810 GCA_043776495.1 Cyclobacteriaceae bacterium | reverse complement strand
CAAAGGCGGCAGCATGAATCACGGTGGTAGCACCATCAAATGCTTCTCTCAGAGATACCTGATCTAGAATATCCCCTGTGCGTTTGTGTATTCCTTCTAGCAATAAAGAATCTTGGCCGGGTCTGCAAACAGCAATGGGGCTTACTGCCTCCGCCCGAAATCTATCAAGAATGTGACGACCCAAAAGTCCAGTTGCGCCAGTGATTGCTACCATGGTTTAGAGGGAATGGTTCAGTAAAGGCAAGTTGAGCGCTTTGCGATAGGCTCTTGTGTTTTGTGCTTTTGTCACGAAAGGAATTTGTTCAAGATTATGACAGTCTGTTCCTAACATGTCAACCCATCCGCGGTCAATAAGTTTTTCTGCCAACTTTTGCATGGGAGGTCCATAATATCCAGTCAATGAAAGTAAATTTAGCTGAAGGAGTACTCCTCGGTTTCTTAGGTCTTCTGCTTTCTCCAAGGTCATATATTGATAACGTTCAGGATGGGCCAATACAGGTCGATAACCTTGTGAGGTGAGGGAAAAGATAAATTCTTTCAATTGAAGCGGCTCACTTATCGCATTTGTTTCAAAGAGCAGATAGCGGTCACCAAACGTCAGTAATTTTTCCTTTCCAGCTGCAAGTTCATACAACCTTTCATCCAGGTAATATTCGGCGGCGCAATGAAATGGAATCGAATATCCATTTTCTTTAAGAGCTGGGAGGAATTGTTGAAACGCATTAGAAATGGATTCTGATGTATTTCCATAATAGTCGGTCATGATGTGGGGCGTCGTGATGATTTTCTGATAGCCCATTTCCATGAGGCGATCGATGACTGCGAAAGCTTCATCATTTGTCTTTACCCCATCATCCACCCCTGGCAACAGGTGAGAGTGCATGTCTGCGGGCAGGGCATTGGGTGAGGGATGGCGGTGGCCGAAAAAGAAGGAGAACACGCTAAGTGCGAAAAATTTGTTTTACCCAACTCTTCTTAACCTTGTCTTCCTGGTAATAACCATAGCCATAAGTTTTTCCTGTGCTGGGCAATGCATTTAGCACCACCGCCACATTCGAGAGTTTATTAATAGAAATAACCCGTTCGAGATTCTTAAGGAAATCCTTTCTTGAGTAATTGGCGCGTACTACATAGATGGACAAGTCAGCTCGCTTCATGGCCATGATGCCGTCCGTCACAAGGCCCACTGGCGGCGTGTCAATAACGATGTAATCGTATCTCTCGCGCAACTGTTTCAATAACGTTTCAAATTCGCCGTTTAGTAATAGTTCTGAAGGGTTGGGTGGATGTGGCCCTGAAGGAATGAAATCTAGCCCCTCGATGGAAGTTTTGGTAATAGACTCATCCAACGTATTTCGATTGATCAAGATGGTGCTAATGCCTTTTAGCGAATTGCCGACCTGCCCATTGTTGGTGTCTTTAGCTTTACGCATGTCAAGGTCAAGAAGAATTACTCGTTTATTTGACATGGCAAGAATGCCACCGAGGTTTCTGGCCAGGAAGGATTTCCCTTCGCCGGAAACAGTTGAGGAAATGACTATTATCTTCATTGATACATTTGCAGTGAAAAAATCAAGATTGGTGCGAAGGGTTCTGATCGCTTCGCTTACAATCGATCTTGGGTTTTCTACAATATAAAATGGCATGGCGGAATTATTTCGCATTTCCGGAATGACTCCCAACACAGGAGCGTGGGTTGCGCGCTCAATTTCATGAAGGCCGATGATCTTATTGTTAGCAAGGTAGACGATGCCTATAAAGAAAAAATTAAAAACCAGTCCAGCCACCAATCCAATGCCTAGAATGATATACCGGTTTGGTGCCACTGGCTCAGAGGGTAGTGTTGCTGAAGAAAGAATCTTAAAATCGGGCGTACTGCCTGCATTTGCAATTTCAAATTCTGCTTTCGCTTGCATCATCGTCAGATAAAACTCTTCATAAAGTTTATAGAAGCGTTGATTTTTGGAGTATTGAGTGCTTTTGTCAGGCATGGTGACAAAGTCTTTTTCCATTTTCACTTTCTTTTGATTCAGTTCAACCATAGAACTCATCCAGTTTTTCTTTATTTCAGTCAATTGACTGAAAAGTGCATCCTTAAGGTTTTTGACTTCTTGTTCTTTTTGCTGGTAAGCATAAGTATTGTCCTTATAGGAGAGTGTTAACCTGTTTTGATCCATCGTAATTCTCTGAAACTCTTCAATTCTGGTATTGATATATGGTGGCAGGAAGGATTTGGGCATCATGGAATTGCTTAATCGCCCCGCCGCAAGGTCATCCATCAGAGCATTAATATCGGAAAGCTTCTTATTAAGCTCGAATCTTTGTGAATCGATCTGATTGATTATGAAAATGGTCTTTCGCAAGTCAGCGTCTGCGCTGCTGCTTTTGTTCTTAAGAATAAAATCTTCGAAGTAATCTTCAAAATTCTCCATTTTAAGTTCTACCTGACCCAGTTCATTGTTAAGCCATTCAATCTTTTGTTTGTTGGCCATGTTCTTTTGTTCATTGCTGTATTGCAGATAAACAGAATCGATCTTATTTACAATCGAATATACTTTCAGTGCATTATAATCGCGGAAAGAGACACGAATCGTATTGGCATCAAAATTAATTGGGTCAATTTTCAGGTTCTGGCCAAGGAAGTCAAACAGTCTTTCCCTGCTGTTAATGACAAAGAAAAAATGATTGCTAAAGTCAGGTTTGGATCGCGGAGACAGTTGAATCCTGATCGTGCCGCCAGGAAGGGATATGGATTCTCCAAGTAAGGCCTCGTTCAGATCGCCCTCTTCTCCAATCTTTATTTGATATTT
>JAYVRH010000819.1:0-2812 GCA_043776495.1 Cyclobacteriaceae bacterium | reverse complement strand
AAAGGCATGACCTACGGAAAGGCATTGAAGGCAACAAGAGAAGAGATTGTATTTACCACACATACGCCCGTGGTACAGGGCAACGAATCACATTACATCTCCCGGCTCATGTACATGGGTGCTGATAACGGCGTTTTCAATGAGAAGAAGCTCCAAGATTTGGGTGGATCCCCATTTAATATGACGGTGGGCGCCTTACGATTATCACGCAAGTCAAATGCTGTGGCCCAGTTGCATGCAGTCACGGCCAATAAGATGTGGAGTAAGGTTAAGAACCGCTCGGAGATCATCGGCATTACCAACGCCATTCATCGCCCGACGTGGGTAGATCCAAAAATGATTGAGGCCGCAGAAAAAGGAGGGGACCTTTGGAGTGCGCACCAGCAAAACAAGAAGAATCTCCTGGCCTTCGTAAAAGATAGGACTGGCGTACACCTAAAGGAAGATGCACTACTGATTGGTTTCTCACGTCGGGCTGTACCTTATAAACGCAGTGATTTTATCTTCAGCGACCGAAAGAAAGTGGATGGGCTATTCAAGAGCGGCAAGCTGCAGATTATATTTTCGGGCAAGGCGCATCCACTCGATGACCGTGGCAAAGAAATCGTCCAGAACATTGTGGCCCTCACGCGTGAGTATCCTGATTCTGTTGTCTTCCTTGAAAACTACGATATGAATATTGGTTCCATGTTGGTGCGTGGCAGCGATGTGTGGCTGAACAATCCAAGACGCCCACAGGAAGCCAGTGGTACCTCTGGAATGAAAGCGGCCATGAATGGCGTGCTCAACCTCAGCATCCTGGATGGCTGGTGGCCTGAAGCGTGCGAACACAACATCAACGGCTGGCAGATCGGCGACGGCTATGAAAACAAGGAAGAAAAGAAGCTCGATGCCCATGATCAGAAGGCAATGTATAAGGTGCTCCTGAATGATGTGATCCCTACCTACTACGACGATCGAGCACGATGGATTTCGATGATGCGAGCCAGCATTCTCAGCACGAAAGACCAGTTTGCTGTAAAGCGGATGCTTGAGGAATATTACGGAAGGTTGTATCAAAAGGATTAAGATGTTGCAGCATACGATTCGTCATGGCCGGTGGCGAATCCTGCATTCAGTAATGATCCTCATGTGTACATCATGGAATTCTATTTCTTTAGTTGACCAAACAATAAATTTAGCATTCAGCACTTTTAGGTTTCAAGCTGAAGTAAGGCCATTGCCGGGAGAAATTGATTCAAACTATCATGTCACCTCTGGCGACGACTATCCGTATATCTTGAAAATCGCGAACAACTAAGTCGCCATCCGCATTAATTCCCTATTTTTAGCACTTCTAATTTGTACCATACTAGACCGCATCGCATGTTCATTTCAAAAATCAAGAGAAAGGAATCAGGAATATTACTTTATGGGATCACACCACCCAAAGCCGTGACGGCCGTTGAACGTTTGAGTGAGATCGCTCTCAAGACCATGGGTACCATATCCTCGCTGGATATTGATGCACTCATTGTCTATGACGTTCAGGATGAATCGGCAAGGACAACAGAAGCAAGGCCATTCCCTTTTTCCAGTTCACTGGACCCGTTTGTTTACGCAAGTGAATATCTGCATGCCCTTCCCATTCCTAAAATAATCTATCGACCCGCTAGTAACTTTACAAAAGAAGAGTTATTCGAATGGCTTCAGGTGATGACAAAGCATCGATTCTATCCGGTCTTTGTTGGTTTGCCATCGCCAGATTACATACCAAAAACCAGTCTGAAAGATGCCTACGAAATTTGGCGCGGCTTTGAGGAACAGTCCGTCATTGGGGCCGTAATGATTCCGGAACGGCATGCCCTATTGAAAGACGAAGATGTTCGTATCCTTGACAAAATCGATTCTGGCGTTTCTTATTTTATATCGCAATGCATTTTTAATGTTGAGTACACGAAGCGGGTTCTGGACGATCTACTGGCTAGTTCCAAACGCAAGCAACAAGAATTGCCCACCATGATTTTTACGTTAACCGTGTGCGGTTCTGCGAAAACACTGGATTTTATGGAGTGGCTGGGCATTCATGTTCCGGAGGATATCAAGGAAGAGCTCAAAGCATCAGTAGATCCACTGAGTCGCTCTGTTGAGATGGCCATTGTGGTCGCGAAGGAACTGATCACGTATTGCACCGAGCGTTCAATTCCCTTTGGGTTCAACATTGAAAGCGTCGCCATACGAAAGGTCGAAATCGAAGCTTCCATTAGTTTGATAAACTCCATTAGTGAGATATTGAAACAAAAAGGGATCCGTAAAGCTGCGAAGGTGCAAGCATCCCCAGACAGAGCTCATTAGGGGCCCAGTGAGCTCACGCAAGTAGATCGATTTTCTTCAAATCCGTTATTATTGATCCAGCCTATGAAGTCTTTCTCTATCATACTTCCATCGATTATAGCAATAGCAGTTCTCTTAAGTGCTTGCTCTAAGGAACAAAAACCTGTCGTCGCTCTTCAGACAACGTCCATCGATAGCCTGTTCAGGGAATACTACGATTTCAAAAAACGCATCAACCCGTTGGAGGCGACCAAGGCCGGAGACTATGAATACAATGACCAGATCGCCAATTACATCTCAAAACCTTATCAGCAAGACCTCATAAAGAATTACCACCAGTTCCTGAAAGAATTGGCAGCCTTCGACTCCACTCAAGTCACGCCATCCAAATGGTTGAGCATGGGAGTGATGAAGTGGGACTGCCAGCTCAAGTTGGAGGGGCTGACCAATCCCATGGTTACCATTGCATCTCCGATGTTCGACATGCCCAACTTCGAAT
>JAYVRH010000818.1:0-2825 GCA_043776495.1 Cyclobacteriaceae bacterium | reverse complement strand
AAGTCGGGTTTGTTGGCAAAAACTGAATTCTGCTTGCCTGGAGTGCCGCCTTTCGTGCTCTCAGAAGCCGCCCAATTGTCACGCTCACCGCATGGATTATTGGGGTCAATCAACTCAAGTGTCCACCCTCCTTCCTGTTTATCTACATCACGATACCATTCAAGGGTGTAGTTAATGGAGTCCAGAAGTTGATTCGCTCCATTTTTTATGGTGATACTTTCGCCGCTATTATTGAGCGTTGGGAAATTGGATAACCCAATCGTTTTGCCAAAGACGTTGTAGAGATTTGCTGATGCTGATGCCGTAACGATCCAATATTCACCAGGCAAAATGATTTGAGAAGGAAACATGCCTGTTGAACTTCCATCCGACAACTTCCAGCCTGAAAGATTAATTGGATTCTGACTTCGATTGTATATCTCAACAAATTCAGCATTGGGCAACCCAATTTGTGGTGAGGGGTCCGGAAAAACTTCAGTGAATATGATGTCCTTGCTTTTAACGGCTGCTTCTTTAAAGAAAAGAATATTGATGCTGATAGGATTCATGCTATTTCCTGCTAAGTCTTTTACACCAGATACCATCATTGAGTAAGTATTTCCGTTTACCAGTAAAGCCGGAAAATTAAGTCGCACCGTTCTTTGATCGGACTGAAGCACAGCGGTAGTGGGTCGGCCAAAATTAACAACCGAGAAATTCGCTGTGTTTAATGCTGAGGATGGATCGATTGGTTCTGAGAACAAAATATTAACCTGCTGCTGACTTACGGTTGCAACGCTCTCTATTACCGGTGGCTGGGTATCGGGCTCCTGATTGCTGACAACACTTAAATCATCAAACCAGAATTTATCAGAGCGTGTAGAGGTGTAGGTGCAATGAACTCCAAAAAAGGATGAGACCGTGATGTCGTTGTCAACCACAGCACCTTCTAAAACATATTTACCAGCCGGGCCGACATCTGAAAACAACTGCCATCCGCCAAGGGCATTGCGCGTTACCTTGATTTTCATCGCTGCCAACGGCAGATCAAGGCGTCCATCCAATCCATCGATGATTTTCGTCTCAATGGTTCCATTTTGACGATAAAGACTTATTTCATCAGCTGTATTCCCGGCTTTGACGAAATATCCGTTCAGCCCGGCATTGAGATTCCCCTGGTCAGAGGTCAGGTAAATCTTCGAGAAATTGGTACTGCTTGGATTGAAGTCCATTTGCAAATAAAACTCCCAGGTTGTCGCATGAATGGCCTTACTGGAAGTAGATAAAAATGCCGTTTCTGATAGTGCTGGGGCCTGTAATTTGAGTTTTCCAGTACTGACCGCGAACTTCAAAATGTCCCCGGTCCAAGGTGGGTGACTGGTAAAATCCCCATCGGAAAAGTCATCGGTGAACTGGGAATAACAACTGTTCGCTAAACCAGAAAAGACAAAAAAGATAAAAAATGCTATGATTTCTTTGCGCCTCATTCAACCAAAATACCATTTATACTATTTTTGTGGTTGGCAAAATTAAAATCGTCATGAAAATAGTTGTAGTCGGTGCGACCGGACTGGTGGGCCAGGAGGTTTTGAAGGTAATGGAAGAGCGCAACTTCCAGTTTGATGAATTGTATTTGGTTGCTTCTTCCCGGAATGTTGGGAAGGAAATGCATTTTAAGAATAAGCGCTACACAATCATCAGCATTGAGGAGGCTTGCGACCTGGCGGCCGATGTAGCAATCTTTTCTGCCGGTGGTAGCACTTCACTGGAGTGGGCGCCCAAATTTGCTGATAAAGGCACGATCGTGATCGATAATTCCTCTGCGTGGAGGATGGACGAAACCAAGAAACTCGTTGTGCCTGAAATTAATGGGCACGTACTTCGCATTGATGACCGCATCATCGCGAATCCAAATTGCTCAACCATACAAATGGTGATGGCCCTTGCTCCACTTCACCTGAAATATAAACTGAAGAGAATTGTGGTCGCAACGTATCAGTCCGTTACCGGCACCGGCAAGGATGCGGTACAGCAATTGATGGACGAGCGCAAGGGTGTGGAAGGAATGAAAGTGTATCCACATCGTATCGATATGAACGCGTTGCCGCACATTGATGTGTTTCTCGACAACGGTTACACCAAAGAAGAGATGAAAATGGTGCACGAGACGCGCAAGATACTTGGCGATAACTCGATCGGGGTAACGGCCACTACAGTGCGCGTGCCAACCATTGGAGGACATTCAGAAGCTATCAACGCCGAATTCCATAAAGACTTTGATCTCGCAGAAGTGCACGAACTTTTGGAAAACACACCGGGCGTCATTGTGATGGATGATGTGAAGAAAAATATCTATCCGATGCCAATCCTGTCGCAAGGAAGAGACGAAGTTTTTGTTGGTCGTATTCGCCGGGACGAGTCACAACCAAAGACATTGAACCTCTGGGTCGTAGCCGACAACCTCCGCAAAGGAGCTGCCACCAACGCAGTTCAGATTGCAGAATTTATGATGGAGAAGAATCTGGTGTATTGAAAGTGGTGAAAATATAACCGCTGAGGCGCAAAGACACTAAGCTTAGTCGGTAGTGGAATTTAGGATTGCATTTCGCTTCGCGCCTTGGCGTCTCTGCGGTAAAACATTGACATCTCCATAATTGCCCAGGCTTTGCCAGATCATTTGTTTTAGCAGGAATTTATTGGTCTGCGTTTTGCCTGTGGCTGGTGTTGTCACCGGCCACCTAATTATCTCTCCATTAAACCTCAACCTTACAAATGCTGTTATTGCCGGAGCCAAGGATATCGCCGCAGTCGGACTGCCGTTGCCCTTTGCGGGTGAACTGTATTGG
>JAYVRH010000817.1:0-2826 GCA_043776495.1 Cyclobacteriaceae bacterium | reverse complement strand
GTAAAGAAAAATCAAGAGCATTTGATGATGGTGAGCCGACCCACTCTACAGGAGATCCTATCCTGGGTCAGCTAAAATCGAAAAATTTAACCAATGTTTTGGTCGTCGTGGTTCGTTATTTTGGAGGTGTGAAATTGGGTGTGGGCGGCTTGATAAGCGCTTACAAAACTGCTGCAGAGCATGCCTTGAATCATGCTGTGATCGTAGAAAAGGAAGTGACAGAGCGTTTCGAATTGATTTATGATTATGTGGCCACGCCAGAAGCCATGCGCCTGGTGAAAGAATTTGAGCTTAGCATCCTCATCCAGGATTTCAAGGAAGGATGCAGGATGTCGGTAGAATCAAAACTTAGGAATCGTGATATTTTTCTTGAGAAGATCAAACTACTGAAAGCATTGGGCGTAAAACTAACCTTGATTGACCGATGAAATTCATACATTCAATTCATAATTCCAATATGATGAAAAACCTCCTTCTTCTTTTGTTATCAGGATTCTATCTGCATTCTGTTGCACAAAGTTCTGATACGCTGACCTACTCCCGCCAGGAGCTATTGATTCCGATGCGGGATGGTGTGAAGCTCAACACAGTGATTTACGCGCCGCAAAAACCGCAAACCCCTTTGCCAATCCTTTTCACCCGCACCCCCTACGGTGTGAGCGAAACCCCTTCGCCTAATAAGCAGGACTATGTTTCTGACATGGCAAGGGAAGGATACATTTTTGTTTATCAGGACATCCGTGGACGATACAAATCACAGGGGACCTTTGAGATGCAGCGTTTTACCCGTGACAAAAAGAATCCTAAAACCATCGACGAGAGTTCTGATACCTACGATGCAATTGAATGGTTATTAAAAAACATCCCAAAAAATAATGGGAGCGTGGGCATGTATGGAATTTCTTATGGAGGATGGACCACAATGATGGGTACCCTTGATCCACATCCGGCTCTAAAAGCTGTCTCTGAACAGGCAACGCCTTCCGATATGTGGATGGGTGACGACTTTCATCACAATGGTGCCTTTCGACTCAGCTATGGATTTGAGTACGCTTACATGGAAGAAGCTACCAAGGAGGATGCGGATTTTCCCTTCGATCAATATGATACCTATGATTGGTATTTAAAACTTGGCCCTCTATCCAATGTGAATGAGAAATATTTTCATAATAAAATCCCTACGTGGAATGATTTTGTCAAACATCCAGACTACGATGATTTTTGGAAGAAGCAATCCTTACAGTACCGATTGGGCGCGCCTACCGTGCCGAACCTTCATGTGGCCGGATATTGGGACCAGGAAGATTTCTATGGACCCTTGAAGGCGTATGAGGTATTGGAGAAAAAAGACACACGCAATCAAAATTTTATCGTCATCGGTCCATGGAACCATGGAGGCTGGGGGCGATCCAAAGGTGACAGGCTGGGGAATATCAAGTTTGAAACACCTACAGGGGAACAGTTTCGAAGAGAAGTGCAGGCATCCTGGTTTGCTTTCTATCTCAAGGGGAAAAACGACCTCCCTGCTCCAGAGGCCATTGCTTTCAATCCATCAGGCACGGGTGCCGGAAAATTTCCGGAGGCCGTTACCTTTCAAACAGGGTCCAACACCTGGCAAACGTATACAGCCTGGCCCCCTACGAATCAGACTGCCTTCCGGAATTTGTACCTCCGGTCTAATGGCAAACTTTCATTCGAAGCACCGATAGAGGGGGAAGCCTTTGATTCATACGTTTCCGATCCTGCTCATCCTGTACCCTATCGGCAGCGACCCATCGAAGCTACTTACAGCCCGGGCTCACGATGGTACACGTGGCTGACCGAAGATCAGCGCTTTGTTCACAACCGTCCGGATGTGCTGAGTTGGGAAACAGAAGTACTGGCTGAAGATATCACAGTGACTGGAAACTTGCTGGCCAACCTGTTTGCTGCTACTTCAGGAACAGATAGTGACTGGGTGGTAAAATTGATTGACGTCTATCCGGAAGACAATACACCAGAAATGAAAATGAGCGGATATCAATTGATGATTGCCAATGATGTTTTTCGCGGACGCTATCGCAACAGTTTTGAGAAGCCAGAACCGATCAAGTCAGGTGAGGTAAATAAGTATTCCATTGACCTTCACGCCATCAACCATGTCTTCAAGAAAGGACACAAAATGATGGTACAGGTTCAGAGTACGTGGTTCCCCATCATCGACCGCAATCCACAAAAATATGTGGCAAATATTTTTGAGGCCACGGAGTCTGATTTTGAGATCGCGACCCAAAAAATTTATCGATCCACCTCCTCCGCTTCCCACATTCAATTGCCGGTGCATCAGAAGAAATAATTAATTTGCCGACTTAATTTATTATATGGGGAAACCTAAAGCGGCCCTCGGGTTCATCTTTGTCACGCTCTTCATCGACGTTACGGGTTTTGGAATTATTATTCCTGTGATCCCCAGCCTGATCCAACAATTTCTGGGTCCGGGCACCACCGTCAGTGCTGCTGCGACTTATGGCGGCTGGCTGATTGCATCGTATGCCATCACCCAGTTTTTTTGTGCTCCCATCGTAGGTGGACTGAGTGATCAGTATGGTAGAAGGCCCGTTTTGCTGGCGACACTATTTGGTTTTGGTCTTGACTATCTTTTTGTGGTCTTCGCGCCCTCCATCGGTTGGCTTTTTATTGGCCGGATCATTGCTGGAGTAATGGGGGCAAGTTTTACAACCGCTGGAGCATACATTGCCGATATCAGCACGCCTGAAAACAGGGCACAGAATTTTGGAATTATAGGAGCGGCATTTGGTCTGGGATTTATCATCGGTCCTGTGATTG
>JAYVRH010000816.1:0-2834 GCA_043776495.1 Cyclobacteriaceae bacterium | reverse complement strand
GCAATATTGACTTGACAGTAAACTCTGCCATGTTCAGTTCAGGGGCTACGAAGGGTCTGAATTTTTCTTTGATCTCCATTTTGAAAAGATTAATGTACCGATCCCATCAATTTTTTGAGTGGCTTATTCAATAATATAACAATGAGTCCAGCGATCATCATCGCTTTCACCACCACCCAAAATAAATCAACCATTAGGTTAGGATTCGCGGTGATGGCTCCTGCATCAAACTCTCCTGCGAACAATCCGGCAATTAAATTACCAAAGGCAAGCGACATAAACCAAATGCCCATCATCTGCCCCACGATTCTCTTCGGGGAAAGTTTTGTGACTGCACTCAGTCCGATTGGGTAAAGACAGATTTCGCCAAAAGTGTGAAGTAGGTAGGTAACAATGAGCCATGTGGGCAATACTCCTTTCCCGCTATTAACATATATAAGTGAAGCCCCCATCATGACTGCATAGCCCAGTCCCATGAAAATTAAACCCATGGCAATTTTTAATGGGGTTGAGGGATTTAACTTACGTTTTGAAAGCCAGACCCACAGCCAGGCAAATGCAGGTGCGAATACAAATACGGCACCTGCTGGCACAGTTTGAAACCATCCCGATGGAAAATCAAAATTCAAAAAGCCAATAAATTTATCAGTGTAACGATCCGCAAACAGCGTTAAAGAAGAGCCTTGCTGCTCATAGCCAGCATAGAAAGTTGCGGAGGCGAGGAAAAAAATTCCGATCACCTTGATCTTGTCACGCTCGTCCTTTTCAAGTTTCTCAAAAAACAAAAACCTTCCAAAATAAATAATAAAAATTGAGCTGATAAGGTAAACGGATGCTTTTGCAATGGTGACAGGGTTGAGAGAAATGACCTGCGTCACCATGAGCGCTGTAAACAAAGCGAGTGCTAATCCTAGTACCGTCAGGCTAATTCTGATTTTTCTTTCCCGATTGGACTGCAGCACGGGGTCTGCGAGTTTGAATATTTGAATGCCTGAATCCCCCAGGTTCTTTTCGGTGAGCTTGTATTGAATGAC
Source organism: Cyclobacteriaceae bacterium (assembly GCA_043776495.1). Taxonomy (GTDB): domain Bacteria; phylum Bacteroidota; class Bacteroidia; order Cytophagales; family Cyclobacteriaceae; genus ELB16-189. The sequence continues at coordinate 1,800 of JAYVRH010000816.1, read as the reverse complement.
TCCCGCCAACATACCAATGCCTGCTGTGGCAAACCCATAGTGCCAGTTTATTTTCTCTCCAAGGTAACTTGTGATGACAGGTGCAAAGGTTGCACCAATATTTATTCCGATATAAAAAATTGAAAAGCCTGCATCACGTCGCGCCTGGTCTGTTGATGGATACAACTCCCCTACCAGGCTACTGATGTTTGGCTTGAGCATCCCGGTACCCAGCACGATAAAAAGTAATCCGACAAAGAACGTCTGATCGAATGGAAACGCGAGACAAAAATGTCCGAGGGTGATCAGGCAACCTCCATAATATACAGATTTACGAAGTCCAAAAAAATTATCCGCGAGCCATCCTCCGGGCAGAGCGAGGAGGTACACAAACATGGTATATAGTCCATACACAGCTCCTCCTGTCTTTTCATCGAGGCCCATACCGCCCTTGTCAAGGCTTGCGGTCATGAACAAAATGAGCAACGCGCGCATGCCATAGAAACTGAAGCGCTCCCACATCTCAGTGAAAAATAAGGTTGCCAATCCTCGTGGATGGCCGAAGAAAGTTTTAGCCTCCGCCATTAGTTAGTAGAGTTCAAAGTAGGTCTATTAATCATACCAGACAAGCCTCTTTGGAATGAAGCCCACAACAAAAGCCCCAGCATTCAATGCCAGGGCTGATGAATTCAATCTACTGTTTCCGGTTCAAGCCTCCACTTCTCAGGCGATCTCCACAAACTGGAAAGAAGTAGTTCGCGCATGAAAATAAATTCCTTTGGAAGTTTGTCGTACATGCGTTCGAAAAGTTCTGCGTGACCCAACAACTCCGCCTTCCAGGCTTCCCGATCAACGTCCATGATTGCGTCAAACTCATGTTTCGTGAATGTTGAACCTGTCCAATCGATATCGTCATAATGTGGCATCCATCCTATTGGACTCTCTACCGCATTGGATTTACCTTTTATTTTCTGAACAACCCATTTTAGAATCCTTGTATTTTCACTAAACCCAGGCCAAAGGAAATTGCCTTTTTCATCTTTCCTAAACCAGTTGACACCAAAAATTCTGGGAGGGTTTGGAATATCGCGACCAAACTGGAGCCAGTGATTAAAATATTCGCCCATGTGATATCCACAGAATGGAAGCATGGCGAATGGGTCTCTCCTTACTTTTCCGACCTCTCCGAAAGCAGCTGCCGTCGTTTCAGAGCCCATTGTTGCGGCAAGATATACACCTGAATTCCAGTTATGCGCCTGATAGATGAGGGGTATGGTGTTGCTCCTTCTTCCGCCAAAAATAAAAGCGCCTATCGGCACACCACCTGGCTCTTCCCACGAAGGGTCAAGCACAGGATTCTGTGTGGCCGGGGCTGTGAAGCGAGCATTTGGATGAGCACATGGCTTGCCACTGGCAGGGTCCCACTTTTGGCCGCGCCAATCGGTTAGATCCTTCGGCGGTTCTTTGGTCATACCTTCCCACCACACATCGCCATCCGCAGTAACTCCCACATTGGTGAAGATTGTGTTTTTGGAAATGGATGCCATTGCGTTTGGATTCGACCTCATGTTTGTACCTGGCGCCACTCCAAAATACCCTGCCTCGGGGTTGATTGCATAAAGTTTTCCATCCTTAGCGGGCTTTATCCAGGCGATGTCATCACCAACTGTTGTGATCTTCCAGCCCTTGAATTCTTTGGGTGGAATTAGCATAGCAAAATTTGTCTTGCCGCATGCGCTCGGAAAAGCTGCGGCTACGTAGGTCTTGTCTCCTTCCGGATCCTCAACACCCAGGATCAGCATGTGCTCAGCCAGCCAGCCC
>JAYVRH010000815.1:0-2835 GCA_043776495.1 Cyclobacteriaceae bacterium | reverse complement strand
TCTCATGATCGGAATAAAGAAATTTCTTGATGATGGGAAATATGTTCTCCGTATTGATGGAGATGGTGCCCTTTTCCATTGTTTCTGCCATTGTGTGTGCTTTAGGATATCAGAATTTGTACGATGAAGGATTTCAAAAAATGTTCCAGCAATTATAAAATGACAGGATGGCAGTACAATTACAATTTTGAATTGAAGAATTCTCTTCTGGACTTGTAAAAGACACCCGTATAGGTGGTGACGTAAACTGAGTCATTAAATTCCGATACAGAGGTGATTAAATTTCCCTCTACCCCGTCATTTTTTAGTTCCCGGAGCGAGTACTTAGGCAACTTGAATTTTGCCGAAAAGATCGCATCACTATAGTTTAGCACAAGGCTGTCGCCAAGAACATAGTACGTGCCTTTAGCCAAAGTTGGAGAGGTACCTGAAAATTGGTCCCACTTAACTCCTCCGTCAGAAGACTTAGCAATCTGAGAATTGGTCATCAGGTAAATTTCTCCAGCCCACTCAAACGCTTCATTAATAGTAAAGGTTAATATTTGTTTCACCGCACCATCGGAAAGAATCTTATATGTGTTGGATTTTGTTGAAACGATAAAAAAATCCTCAATCGCCTTGATGTAGGAAACATTTCCTCCTATGATATTGGCAGGCTCGCTAATCGTAATTTTTTGAGCTTTTTTCAGACTCAGATAGGGTGGAGAGGCATTGCCAATTTCAAATAGAAAAAAGGAAGTCTTATTGTCAGGATGATTTGAATAATACGGAACAAGGCATTGATTGATCTTGTTGATGCTCATATTTTCCTTACCTAGCGATAAATCAAAATTTATCTTGTTAAAATATTCATCATAATCTTTCATGTTGAAATAGACTGAAGCGGCAGCAAAGTTGGGTTGTAAAACGGGCCAAAACCCGATGAAACTACCCTCTGGAGTGGCAGAAAGAAAATAGATATCATTGATTGGCAATTTTTCGCCGAAGGGATAGTCGAAAAAAGTATTGTAATGAGCTGGTGCCAGACTCTTCTTTAGTACTGAAAAGTATCCGGGCCCATGCACCAATAAAGACTGTCCAGATGAATAACTATTGAACTTTATTTTATTTATGAGGGTAAAGGAAGGGTGACTATTCCATGAGGTCTTTAGCTGTTTGAAGATGACGACATCTTCCTGACATCCGATGAGCAGGCCAATGAGTATCAGAGAAACGGTTATCTGTTTCATCAGAGGGAATTTCAGGCTTCCATTGGAGGTGCAACATTGTTGGCTTTTGCCAAAACAATCTCTTCACCATCTTTATTTAGAAAGTGGAACTCGACAATCCCCAGTGACGTATCCTTTACGAGGTTTATCCAACGTTTGTATTTGAAAAACCATTTTACACGCTTGGAGAGGATGCCCTTGCTGTAATAGGCGAATAAGAATGGGTGCAGCGCAAGCACCAGGTTTGGTTCATTCTGTTTTTCAAAAAGGTGCTGAATGTGCTGCTCTATCTGATCTGTGATGAGGATGCTTGCATTGATATTTCCAGTACCATTACAGGTTGGGCAAACTTCTTTGGTGGCGATGTTCATCTGCGGGCGAACCCGTTCGCGCGTGATTTGCATGAGCCCGAACTTTGACAGTGGCAGTACAGTATGTTTGGCCCGGTCTTGCTCCATCTCATCAATCATTGTTTTGAAGATGAGCTTCTTGTTGTCCGCGCTGCGCATATCGATGAAGTCAATGACGATGATCCCACCCATATCGCGCAGGCGCAATTGGCGAGCCACTTCCTTAGCGGCTTCAACATTTACTGACAATGCGGTAGTCTCCTGGTTTTCTTCCCGATTGGATTTATTTCCACTGTTTACATCAATTACATGCAGTGCCTCAGTGTGTTCGATGATGAGGTAACCTCCAGCTTTTAAACTTACCGTTTGTCCGAAAGCGGACTTAATCAGTTTCTCAACGCCATAATGTTCAAAGATTTTTGCCTTGCCGGTATAGAGTTTGACAATTTTTTCCTTGTCAGGGGCAATGGTATGAATATAGGCTTTTACTTCCTCGAAGATTTTTTTATCGTCGACATGAATGTTGTCGAAGGACTCATTGAGTAAGTCCCTCAGGATGGAAGAAGTTTTACTCAGTTCTCCAATAATTTTATCGCGCGGGTTGGCGGTGGCCAGCCGGGCCGCACCATCTTCCCAGGTCTTCACAAGGCTGCGTAGGTCTTTATCGAGTTCGGCCACTTCTTTACCTTCGGCCACCGTGCGGACGATCACTCCAAAGCCTTCAGGTTTGATAGACTGGATAAGCCGCTGAAGGCGTTTGCGCTCATCGCCGCTGCTAATCCGTTTAGAGACATTTACAGCATGGGCAAAAGGAACCATCACCAGGTATCGGCCGGCAATGGATATCTCCGAAGAAAGGCGTGGGCCCTTGGTTGAGATCGGCTCTTTTACAACCTGAACAGGAATGAACTGGCTTTTAGAGAGCTGCTGGCCTATCTTTCCATGCTTGTCGATGTCTCGTTCAGCTTGGAATTTATCAAGTCGGCCACCAGTGATCTTTTTTGCGCGGACCAGCTTGGTGAATTTCTGAAGCGAACCAAATTGGGGGCCGAGATCCAGGTAGTGAAGAAAAGCATCCTTCTCATACCCGATATCGATGAAGGCGGCATTCAGACCTTGAACAACTTTTTTTACGCTGCCAAGGTAGATGTCACCAACCGAAAATTTCCCCCCTCCGATGTCCTCATGGAATTCAACCAGCGTTTTGTCACGCAACAGGGCAATGCGGCATCCTTCCGGAGTAGCGCTGATGATTAATTCGTTACTCACGGTCATGC
>JAYVRH010000814.1:0-2839 GCA_043776495.1 Cyclobacteriaceae bacterium | reverse complement strand
AAAGGTCCAGCTGCTGTTATAAAAGTTGTTAAAGCGACAGTAAAAAAGGTCTTCAAGAAAGTACCAGCAAGGTCGGCGAAAAAGAAAAAGTAGTGCTTGTTTTATCTTCTTTGATGGCGCTTAATCGCGATGGGTCTTCGCGGTCACGTCTCGGGTACCGCGACCTTCGAACTTAACTATGAAAAGCAAAGCTGCCCATCGTTGCAAAATGAACTGAGCGTTGACAGCTGGCATGTTGAATTTACTATTGTAGATCGCGGTACTTTTGCTGAGACATCAAAAAACCGCGAACATTCCCAAAGGATTTAAATATTCCTCCTCAATTCACCTTACGCCATATCAACAAAGGGTCTTCGCGGTCCCACCTCGGGTACTGAGACCTTGGAACTTAACCATGAAATGTGGCAGTGGTGATCCAAAAAATTCTTTGTTAATTGGAAACCTAACCGCCACCTATGAAAAATCTTTACCCTTTCGTGCTTCTGCTGGTACTACCATTGTTTGGTTATAGTCAGAAAGCAGAATTTGATATTGTTTTAAAGAATGGCCGGGTCATTGACCCGGAAACCGGGCTCGATGAAATCCGGAATGTAGGCATCATAGGCAACAGGATTTCGGAAATCTCTTCGAATGCACTCATTGGGAAGGAAATTATTGACGTCTCGAATCTGGTAGTCTCCCCGGGGTTTATCGACTTGCATGCCCACGGCCAAACTAATAAGGAGAATGAGTACCAGGCCCATGATGGGGTCACAACCGCACTCGAATTGGAATCCGGGAAACCGGAGTTAGCGAATTGGCTCGCTTCCAGAAAAAATAATGCCATGCTCAATTATGGAGCTTCTGTTGCCCACAGATGGGCCCGCTCCGAAATCATGTTTCAGTCAGCTCAAAGGGCAGGCAATACAACCCTGGAGCGTGGCAGTAGCAAGTTTACTGAATTTGACTACATGCCATTGAAATCGCAGGAGACCCAGCCAACATTGGATCTTTTGGACAGTGAGCTGAAGGCAGGTGCCTTGGGCATCGGCGTTCCAATCGGCTACTATCCAGGTGCAACAAGAGAAGAAGTTTTTAATGTTTATGAATTTGCTGCAGCCCGAAAAATGTTGATCTTCTCTCATGTTCGCGAAGGCAAGGCAGTGGCTGTACAGCAGGCGATCGCAGATGCTGCTGCAAACGGCACGTCGCTGCACATTGTGCATATTAACAGTGTCTCTCAGGATGAGATTGGGTTAACGGTAAGGATGGTAGCCAGCGCTCAGCAGCAAGGACTGGACATTACTACGGAATTGTATCCTTACATAGCCTCTTCCACCTATCTTCAATCAGCACTATTCGATGAAGGATGGGAGGAACGCAGAGGAGTTACATATCAAGATCTTCTTTGGGTAGAAACGGGTGAGCGCTTAACAGAAGCCACCTTTAACGAGTATCGAAAAAAAGGCGGCATCGTTGTGATTTTTGGTATGAAACCAGAATGGATTGAGGCAGGCATCAAGTCTCCCATCACGATGATTGGATCAGATGGTATGCCATATTCAAAGTTTGCCCATCCCAGATCAGCAGGAACTTTTTCGCGTGTGCTGGGAGTGTACGTTCGGGAACAACATGCATTGTCTCTTATGGACGGACTCAAGAAAATGACCATCATGCCAGCACAGCGAATGGAGCCCTTTTCAGCTATGATGCGATTCAAAGGACGCATTCAGGTTGGCATGGATGCCGACATTACCATTTTTGATCCCAATACAATTCTTGACAAAGCCACCTTCGAAGGACTTAAGTTTTCCGAAGGCATTCGACATGTGATGGTGAACGGAAAATTCGTAGTGAAAAATGGACTTACAATCGGCAACGTATTTCCTGGGCAGGCTGTTTATGGAAAGTACAAGAGATAAAAAGAGTAAGCTGACACGAAAAGATTTCTTGCGATTCTTAATGATCGCATTCAGCTTGTCATGCTTCGTTTCTTCATCTGCCCAGGTCAAAAGCAACTACAAAGCTACCTTTATAGAAGACAAACCCTGGACAGAAGCGCGCGTCTTACTCCATGACACCACCATCGTTGTCCTGCCATTGGGTGCTGAAGCAAAAGAACACGGGCCGCATCTCCATCTGAAAAACGATTGGCTTATTGCAGAGTATCTCAAAGACCGAGTTGCCAAGGATCAACCTGTTGTCATCTACCCAACCATCAACTACCACTATTATCCCGCCTTTCTTGAATACGCGGGGTCTACCTCTCTTCGAATGGAAACTGCCTACTCCATGATCGTTGACATCTGCCGGGTCATCTCCGCCCATGGGCCAAAGAAATTTTATGTTTTGAACACAGGAGTTTCCACGCTGGTGCCGCTCAAAGTGGCCAAAGAAATTCTGTCGCAACAGGGAATTCTCATGGTGTACACCGACATTCTAAGTGTGGCAGCTGAGGCTGAAAAAAAAATTAAACAACAAACAGCCGGCACGCACGCCGATGAAATTGAAACATCCATGATGCTTTACATCGCTCCCGAAACCGTGGATATGAGCAAAGCAGCCCGCGATATTCCTCAGAATGACGGACCCGGCCCCCTTACTATGAATCCTTCCAATTCAAATGGCCGATATTCACCAACGGGAATATATGGAGATGCCACCCTTGCAACAAAAGAAAAAGGAAAAGTTGTAGTCGAGGCAATGGTGATGGGAATCAATCGCGAAATCAATTCTCTTAGAAAGTCAAAGGCTCCAATACCTTCCCTGCAGAACCCGGAAGGGATAACTGGAAATTATCTCTTAGCCAATAGCGAGAAGATCATTATCACCCTTGACAACAATCAACTCATGTTCGAAG
>JAYVRH010000813.1:0-2841 GCA_043776495.1 Cyclobacteriaceae bacterium | reverse complement strand
TGTATCCGAATGGCAAGTAGCATTGAATTTCGATACCATGATCTGTGACCCTTATGTTGCATGGTGGAGCAGAGCATGCAAGGATTGATGATCAATCGAAATTCTATTTCTTAGCAAGGCCCTCTTTACGGATGAGAGTATTATATTTTTATCTCCTATCGTCACAACGTTAATCGAAGCGGCTGGGTAACAGAGTTCGTTAATCCCAACCTTTGAATACGACGCCTGCCTGTGGCCTGAAAATCGACAGGGCAGTCTTCATTTCATCTCTTATTGCCACAATGATTAAAGGAGCGGCTGGGCAACATTTCTTGCTACCTGCCAGAGCGACAATTAACAACATTCCCGCTCCGGAAAAGGCAATTTGGAATTCCTTAACCTATTGGACTACTCATTAAATTCCATAAATTTACCATGAAATTCAGGACTACAAATACTATTTTTCATGGTATACAAGCGGGCTATCTACAAGCAGTTACTGGATCATTTGGCTTTTTTTCCAGCCGTGGGCCTTATTGGACCACGTCAGGTAGGAAAAACCACCATGGTCAAAGCACTTGTCGGAAAGGCAACTTCCGGCATTTACCTTGACCTTGAATCTTCGAAGGATCGGGCAAAATTATCTGACCCCCGTCTCTTTCTCCAGGGCCATCACGATCAACTGGTAATCTTAGATGAAATTCAGTTCATGCCTGAGCTGATGAAAGAGCTTCGAGGTATGATTGACGAAAACCGCAGACCCGGAAGGTTTCTGATACTTGGTTCTGCTTCTCCTGAACTGATGCAAAAAAGCTCAGAGTCGTTGGCCGGAAGGATAGGTTATCTGGAGCTGACACCCTTTCTCCTATCCGAAGTTAAAAAAGAAGACCATACCAGGCTTTGGCTGCGCGGAGGTTTTCCGGATTCCTTCCTGGCGTCCTCCGATCAACTCAGTTTTACCTGGCGCAAGAACTTTGTGAAGACATATGTTGAGCGCGACATACCACGCCTGGGCCTTTCGGTTGATGCCATCACGCTTGAGCGTTTCTGGCGTATGCTTGCTGCCTTTCAAAGCAACATCTGGAATGCGGAGAATTTTTCCCGTTCCCTGGGTGTAACGGCCAAGACCGTGAATCGCTATTTGAATTTTATGGAAAGCGCTTTCTTACTGTATCGGCTGCAGCCTTACCATGCGAATTTGAAAAAAAGACTTGTCAAATCCCCCAAGATCTATCTGAGAGACTCCGGTGTACTTCATTTTCTGCACGACGTTTCCACTTTTCGGGAATTGAAAAACAATGTATTGATCGGCGCCTCGTGGGAAGGTTATGTAGTAGAACAGATACGCCGGGCCGCGGGTGACAAGTTTCACTATTTTTATTACCGCACCCATCAGGGTACCGAATGCGATCTGGTATTGGTGCGTTCAGGTAAAGTGGTGGCTGCCATAGAAATCAAGTACGGATCAGCGCCCGTTCTTACGAAAGGGTTGAAACTTGCGATGGAAGATTTGGGAACGAAGACCGGTTTTATCATTGCCGCAGTTGAAGAGTCGTACCCGGTATCACCAAGTGTATTGGTGATCTCTCTATCCGGGTTCTTACTTGACAAACTCCCTGGCTTATGAAACCCCGGCATCAAAGTTCCCCGCGGACACTTTAAGGATTGACTATATTTGAATTATGTCATCTATTCTTTCCGGTTACGAATACGACACCTGCCTGCCTGCCGGCAGGTCTTCATCTCCTATCGCCATCTGCCTTTGCCAAGGCTTCTGCCTTCACTGCGTTTCGGACGGACAGGCCTGCAGACAGGCAACAATTTAGTAAGTTCGTGATATGGCAGTCTTACCTGGTTTTGAGTTTGATATTTTTATCTCCAACCGTCACAACGTTAAATCGGAGCGGATGGGCAACAGAGTTCGTTAATCCCAACCTTTGAATACGACACCAGTCTGTTGCCTGCAGTTCGGCAGGGCAGTCTTCATCTCCACAATGATTACAGGCGCGACTGGGCAATAGAATTATTATTGCTTCCTAATGATCCAATTTTCGTATTGGCTTCTTTGATTTAATAAACTAACTTTACTTACAAAATAATAATTTTAGTTATGTATTCCGACAGCAAGAAGATACAACTGATCGAAGAGGTGCTTAAGCTGGATAACGAAGCGGTTTTTAAGGAACTGGAAACAGTGTTGAGAAAGTCCAAGGCAAAGAAGGTCAATTCTACACCCAAGCAAAAGTTCCTTGATGAATTAAAAGAGTCTGTAAAAGAGGTGACGTTAGCGAAGAAAGGAAAAATAAGACTTCAATCTGCTAAAAGCTTCATCAATGAGCTTTGATGTTGAGGTTACACTTTATTTTAAAAAGCAAGCAAAGCATCTCATAAAAAAGTATCCTTCGCTAAAGAGTGAAATTAGTTCCTTGATTGACTCCCTAACCCATTATCCAGAGCAAGGCACATCGTTAGGAAAGGGCTGCTACAAAATACGAATACCCATTGCATCAAAAGGAAAGGGTAAGTCGGGTGGCGCAAGAATAATAACCCATGTTCAAATAATTAGACTGAAAGTTTATTTGTTAACCATCTACGACAAATCAGAGTTGGGAAGTATTTCTGAAAGGGAAGTGAAGGAGATTTTAAAAACTATTCCTACTCAGTAGTTATGCCCTCCATAGTCCCAGGCTTCGAATACGACATCTTTATCTCCTATCGCCATAACGATAATAGGAGCGGCTGGGTCACGGAGTTTGTAAAAGCCTTGCAGGAAGAGCTCGCTGCCACTCTGAAAGACCCTGTCTCTGTCTACTTTGACACCAACCCCCACGACGGCCTGCTCGAAACCCACAATGTGGACAA
>JAYVRH010000812.1:0-2842 GCA_043776495.1 Cyclobacteriaceae bacterium | reverse complement strand
AACCTTGTGGAATCCAGTTTCTGAATGGCTTTCAATATCTTTATTTTTCGCTCATACAACATTTGGAGGAAACTTAAAGGAGGTTCAATCGCTGCTGTGTCAACTTGAATGGTCGAGTCACGCTGAAATATCAACTTTTCAATTTCGATCTTCAGATTGTCATCTAACTCATATAAGTCACAATCAAGAATTTCTTGCAATTCTATTGGTAGTGGGGGAAATTTTGATTGGGTGATTCTCTTAAAGTTCGAATCGTGATTTACCAAATCCAAAAAGTAGGCCGTCATGGGAAGCGCCGTGCTCGAACCTTGGCCCAACTCTGTACTACGGAACCGAATCCTGGGATCGTCAGCGCCGACCCACGCACCCATGACCAGATTTGGAGTCATGGCCATAAACCAGCCATCGGCATTTGATTGGGTGGTGCCGGTCTTTCCAGCCACGTCGTTATATACGCCATATCTCCAACGCAGCCTGGATGCTGTTCCTTCCAGCACGACTGTACGAAGCATGTTCAGCACCAGTTGAGCAGTCCTCTTAGAAATGACCCGATCATCTTTGGCAATAGGGACAAAATCTTCATAGATTCTGCCGTCCAGGTCGTGAATGGCGCTTATAAAGTAAGGTGTATTGGGGACGCCATCATTTGCGATACAAGCATAGGCTGCCGTCATTTCCATAAGGGATATAGAAGAAGCTCCCAAGGCAATAGATGGAACATCAGGGATTTCGCTGGTAATCCCCATCTTGTTCGCAAGTTTGAGTGTATTGTTCACCCCGGCCCGCTCAATGAGTTTCACGGCAACTGTATTCACTGAATAAGCCAAGGCACCCCTCATAGAATATTTTACCTGATAATCGTTCTGCGAATTCCGTGGAGTCCATTCGACCCCATCTTTATCAAGATAAGTTTCACGCTCTGCCGAAATTAATTCGCAAGGTTCAATGCCTTTCTCGATTGCCATCGCATAGACAATGGGCTTAAAGATGGATCCAACTTGTCTTTTTGTTGTCACTTTCACGTGATCAAACTGAAAGAAGTCGTGATCGATGCCTCCAACCCATGCCCGGATTTTCCCGGATGCTGGTTCCACGGCGACGAATCCCGCATTGAGATATTGCAAGTGATGAATGATCGAATCTAAAGGGCTCATGATCATTTCTTTTGCTCCTTGCCAGGTAAATGCAAGCATTGGTATGGGTTTCTGCAAAACGGCCATGATTTCTTCTTCCGATAATCCTTGCTCCAGCAATTGCTGATATCGAGAAGAGCGTTGTATTGCCTGCTCCAACACTTCTTCTTTTCCCTTCCAGGGTCTTTGCTTTCCCCAATGATCGAAGAACGTTTTTTGTATATCCGTCATTTGATGTACCATTGCCTTTTCCGCATATTCCTGCAACCTGGCATTGAGTGTGGTATAAATCTTTAATCCATCTGTATATAAATTGTAAGACGTTCCATCTTCCTTTTCGTTGATGCTGCACCACGTTAATAAATCCGCCTTCAGTTGTTCTCTGAAGTAAGGGGCAAGCCCTTCGTGGTGCGATATCTTATTATACACTAGTTCCACAGGTAAGGTTTTAAGAGAATCTGCCGCAGTAGGATTGAGGTACTTATATTTCACCATTTGTCCTAACACGACGTTGCGCCTTTTCAATGCACGATCTGGAAACAGTCGCGGATTATAGCTATGGGTTGCCTTCAACATGCCCACCAACAAGGCGGCCTGATCAATTGTCAGATCGCGCGCATCGGTAGAATAAAATCGCTCGGCTGCTGCCTGGATCCCAAATACATTGTCAGCAAAAGGAACGGTATTAAGATAGAGTGTCAGTAACTCCTCCTTGGAATAGATGCTTTCAAGCTTTCTCGCTATCCTTACTTCACGGAGTTTATTAAGAAGCATGGAAAGAAACCAATAATGATTCCGGGGATAAAGATTCTTAGCCAGTTGCTGTGTTAGTGTGCTTCCTCCGCCAGCCGATTCATCCTGCTGCAGAATTGATTTTATTAATACTCTTCCAAGGCTGCGATAATCCACACCGCTGTGTTGATGAAAGCGCACATCCTCTGTGGCAATCAATGCATTCACAATGGCAGGCGCAATGCCCTCAAACTTTACTTCCGTCCTGTCCTGTAAAAAATAACGACCCAGCAGCACGCTGTCGGCGCTGTATACTTCTGAGGCCACCTGGTTTTGAATATTACGGAGTTCGCGGTTGCTTGGTGTTTCAAACCAAACGATGATCAAAAGGAGCAGAAAGAATGCAAGCGGTGGGCTTATGATCTTTGCCCATCTGCGAGCCGTTGGATGAGTTTTAAAATAAAGTTCAATCCGATCATAAAGCTTCTCAGCTTTAGCCAGGTAGGATCTAATCCATGGATATCTCCAGATCCGTCGATATCCGGTCACATAAAAGAAGCGGAGCCTTTGTATCAGTCGCTCGATAAACTTCTTCACAAGCCTCTCATTATTTTATAATGAAAACAAACGGTGCACATGAACACTTAAGGTACCTTATTGACTTGAATTGTAAAAGAGTTGATGCACATGAAATTGTCATTGTACACTCAATGTGAATACAACATCACTGCCACGACATGGCAGGCTGTCCCTGCGAGTACAAACAGGTGCCAGATAAAATGACTATAGCGAATGCGCTCAGCAACAAAAAAAGCTACACCACCCGAATACATCACTCCTCCTGCTATTAACCAGAACAAACCCCAGGCTGCCATATTCAGCCAAAGCGGTTTTGCGGCAAGCACAGCAAGCCAACCCATTCCAAGGTAAAGTGCTGTGGAAAGTTTGCTGCTTCCTGCGCCTCCAATGGATTTTAG
>JAYVRH010000811.1:0-2848 GCA_043776495.1 Cyclobacteriaceae bacterium | reverse complement strand
CTGGAATCAAGTGGCTATCAAAATGTCTTTAACGCAGGAAGTTGGTCCACGCTTCAACATAAAATCTAAAAATTATGGAATCACACGATTATCATGTCGACATTGCCTGGAGCCAGGATCGGAAGGGGATGATGTGTTCACCGGAGTTACAAAGGGACAATCAACCTTCGATGGGTTGTATTGAAGTGGCCACTCCTCCTGAATTTCCGAAAGGGATTCCAGGGATCTGGTCGCCTGAGCATCTTTTCACCGCAGCCGTAAGCAGTTGCCTGATGACAACCTTTCTTTCCGTGGCCGAGAATTCAAAGCTGGAATTTATTTCTTTTCGTTGCCAGTCGAAAGGTAAGCTGGAACAGGTAGACGGAAAATTTCTGATGACAGAAGTGTTGCTGCAACCCGTGGTGGTGATCAAAGAGGAGAAAGATCGTGAGCGGGCATTGAAAGTATTGCAGAAGTCGGAAGCGAATTGCCTGATATCAAACTCCATCAAGTCGAAGGTGATCATGGAGCCACTGATCCAGGTGGCGGAGCTGGTGGTGTCTTAATACTTTTACATTCAGTCTTAGCCATTTTGCATTTTACATTCTTACAATGCATGAATGTAAAATGATGAATCCTAAATGTAAAATATAAAAGTCTAGATCGCTCTGAGCGACGCTTGCAGTACTATTTAGTGATAGGAGTGATCAGATTTCTATGAAGGAGGTCTGGCTGAGTAATCCATCGCGCCGTGGCACGATACCGGTTGTAGATGACATCAGGTAGTTTAAGAATTCAGAAAGCCTCCCGCAGATAGTCGCGGATCGGGCCCACGCAGATTGACGCTAATCTAACTCGATGCTATCTGCGATCATCTGCGTGCTCTTAATCTGCCCTGATCAGCGGGATACAAATTGGCCTTCTTCATTTTACCTAAGCTGATTGATTTTCCAATGCCTTTAACAAACTCCGAATTCGGTTTAAATTCAAATAAAAATGTATGTTGTCATTGGCAGTAAAGTCGAGGCTTTTGGTCGTCCCACCGGCCAGCCAAAGACCCTTGCTTGATACACCTCAAAGCAAATTCTCTAGTTTTTGCTATGTCTTCCCTTCTCCCCGGATATGAGTAAGATATCTTTTTAAGTACATTGCTTCTATGCCTCAAATAGAGTAGAATGAAATCATCCGGCGGTACACATTGCAATTACCGGGTTCAAGTGATGACAACCCTTCTCTGCTTCGCTACTTGCATCGGCTATGGTTTTTCAGATCCAGCATCCCCAACCACCACGTTCTGGCTCTGGAACTTTCTCGGACGGCTTCACCCCCTCATCGTTCACTTTCCGATCTCCATGCTTTTGCTGGCAGCGGTGTTAGAACTTTTCTCATTGAAAAACTTTCATTCTTCGCTTCGGCCAGGAATCAATGTGTTGGTATTCACAGGCTCAGTGGCTGCCGTGCTTGCTGCCTTGTTAGGTTGGCAACTTTCTACACAGGAAGAAACGACGGGCAACACACTTCAAATTCATCAATGGTCAGGCAACATCACCGCGGCGCTTGGATTTCTTACCGCTGTAGTTCTCTATAGCATTCTTAGCAATAAACGTTTGGGTTTGATCCGGATTTATCGGACCATTCTCTTTTCTTCAGCCCTTGGCGTTTCGTTCGCCGGTCACTTTGGCGCCTCCCTTACCCATGGCGACGACTATCTATCCAGCGCGCTACCCTGGACGGATGACTACCAACCTCCGAGTTCGAATAACTTCCGTGCCACTTTGGTGGGAAATGATAGCCTTGGATTAAGTGAAACGCAACAGCAGCAACTCAGCATCGAGGTGCAGGCTATTTTCGCACACAACTGCTACAAGTGTCACAGTTCAAAAAAGGTGAAAGGCGAATTGCGACTCGACCAAAAGCACATGGCACTCAAAGGCGGTGAAGATGGTCCCGTCATCATTCCTGGAAAACCAGAGGAAAGCGAAATCATAAGAAGAATAACCTTGCCCCGAAATGATGAAGATGCCATGCCCTCCAAAGGCAAGACCTTACAAAAGAATGAGATTGAATTGCTGCGATTTTGGATTGCAAGTGGCGCTCCGTGGCCTGACTCTTCAAAGCAACCCAACGAATTTCGGGTGGCTAAGCTTGAACCCCGAAATCCTCCTCTGCCTGGCACGACCCGAACAGATCTCACCAACCCAATAGACCTTTGGGTTGATCAGTATTTTTCCACCAATAAAATTTCCTGGCCGCAGGTAGTGGATGACCGGACCTTTCTGCGAAGGATCTATCTCGACGTCATTGGCATTCTTCCAACTCACGAAGAGCAAAAGGAATTCTTTAGCGATCCACGGGCAGACAAGCGATCCGTCAAAATAAAACAATTGCTTGCCCGCAATGACGACTATGCCTTGCATTGGCTCACCTTTTGGAACGATGCATTGCGCAATGATTATACCGGGACCGGCTTTATCACAGACGGAAGATTTAATGTTACAGATTGGCTGTATAAATCTTTGCAATCCAACAAACCTTATGACCAGTTTGTAAAAGAGCTGATCAGTCCGAATAAGGAGTCGAAAGGATTTATTGAGGGAATACGATGGCGCGGCGTCATCAATGCAAGCCAGACCACGCAAATGCAGGCCGCGCAAAATGTGTCGCAGGTATTTGTTGGACTTAACTTGAAGTGCGCCTCCTGTCACAATAGTTTCATCAGTGACTGGAAACTGGAGGATGCTTACGCTTTTGCCAATATTTTTTCAGACTCTACGCTAGAAATCAATCGTTGCGACGTGCCCACAGGGAAAAAAGCAGGAACAAGAATTCTCTGGCAACAATTGGGAGAAATTGATAGCACAGCCAACAG
>JAYVRH010000810.1:0-2849 GCA_043776495.1 Cyclobacteriaceae bacterium | reverse complement strand
CCGGTGCGCTGAACTGTGGAAAACCTTTATAAGGCGGTCCACCAAGGGTAAGTTCAAGATTGGCGATCGCAAGGTCAGGTGTTGAAAGCATGGGCTTGATAAATTGAAAGCATGGACGGTAATGATACTGCCCTAGTTCCGGTTGATACGCAGCAGATATCTGAGAATCATGCTGCATGATATCTCCTGCAAAAAGCATGGAAAGTTGAAGCGTATCCTGGGCCAAGGTTTCGAAGGCCGCCATGAAATAGAAAAGAAAGAGCCAGCGCTTCATGAGGGTACGATTGATCCTCCCTTGCGTGATTCAAGGGCGACTTCCATTATTTTATTCTCAAGGACAATATAAACCTGATCTCTTTCTCGCGGATGAATGGTCGCCAATCCGGTAAAGGATCCAAAAGCAGGGAGTATGATTTGATTTCCAGAAAACCAAAAACATGAGAGTATGAGCGATTGTCGGCCCTTGCCTTGTAACCGAGCACCTGGATGAAGATGCCCAGCGAGGTTGATACTGCCTTTCAGAATTCCAGCCTTATTCATAGGTTCATGAGTCAAAATCAAATCATCGATTTGTTCCTGCTCGATCACCTCAATTCCTTTACGCCTGTACTGCTGTTCACTCATTATGTCGTGGTTGCCCCTCACCAACGCAAATTTGCAAGCAGGAAAATTATTTACGATTTGTCCAACCACTTCCCATTCTTCATTATAGTGGCTATGAAAAAGATCACCCAGGAAAATCGTACGGGCAGGATTCTTTTTATTGATCAAATCAATAAGCGTTTCAGCATTCTTTTGGTTTGCTGATGGGGGTACCGGAAGTCCAGCCTGGCGAAAATGATTGACTTTACCAAAATGCAAATCCGCCAGGACCAGAATTCGTTCCTCCTGAATAAAGAGCCCCTTTTCAGGAAGCAACTCAATTTCTTTCGTTCGAATCTTCAATTTCACCTTCTCAAAAGTACGAAGCATGCGCCATATCAGGATTTTACTAATCCGATATCCCGCTTCTACAGCCTTTTTTGGTGCCATTTTCACCTCCCTTCAATTGCAAAATAGTCCTAACTTACCGCCCAAAAATTTTAACATTGCCGTAACACAAGACCTGACACCTCGACTTATATTAGCCAGAAATACGGGTTACAGCATTTTCTGTCAAATCCAACTACTTGAAGGAAATCCATGTTTGAATTAGAACTATCCTATTCCGTTCTGCTGGTTATTTGCCTCGTTGCAGCCTGCTCATTTGAGTTTGTCAATGGATTCCATGACACTGCAAATGCGGTGGCTACGGTTATTTATACTAACTCCCTTAAGCCTTGGGTTGCAGTAATCTGGTCTGGTTTTATGAATTCAATGGGAGTCTTTTATGGAGGGATTGCTGTTGCAATGGGGATCGTAAATCTGCTCCCGGTAGAGTCCCTGATTGATCAAAACATTGCGCATAGTATTTCGATGGTGGGCGCACTTCTGGTGAGCGCCATTTTCTGGAATCTGCTCACCTGGTATTTCGGAATCCCATGCTCCAGTTCGCACACCCTCATAAGCTCCATACTGGGCGTCGGGATTGCTTACTCATTATTGCCAGGCTCACTTTCGACTGCGGTTAATTGGGGTAAAGCTCAGGAGATGGGCTTAGCATTGCTTATCTCCCCACTCATCGGATTTACGTTGACGATCATTCTCATGTACCTCCTCCGAACCATGACGAAAGGAAAACCGTATGGTGATGATCTCTTTAAGGAGCCAAAGAAGAATTCACCGCCTCCCCCCTGGATCAGGGGAACCCTCCTGCTCACCTGTACCTTCGTGAGTTTTTTTCACGGTCAAAACGACGGACAGAAGGGCGTAGGTCTGATTATGTTGATTCTGATAGGAATTGTTCCGGGATATTTCGCACTGAATGCTACTTATGATACTCAGAAACTGATCGATCCTGTTCATAAGATTGAACTGGTCATCAAATCTGTTGACCCTAATCCATTGTCAGAGCCTGATAGAATAAAACTTAATGAAGCTGGGGAAATGAATAAAAGGTTGCTGGCGACATTCAGTTCAATAGCTTCGATCAATGACCTCCCAAGAGAAGAAAGATTTGCGGTTCGCAAAGACGTGCTTATGATGGACAGAAATATTAATGACCTTCTAAAGAAAGAAGAAGTGCGCGTAAGTCAAAGCGACAAAAAGATCTTGAAAGATAACCTGAAGAATGTTCGCAAAGTAACAGACTATTCTCCGGGTTGGGTCATCGTGATGATTTCATTGTCCCTTGGGTTGGGTACCATGATCGGATGGAAGCGAATAGTAAAAACGATCGGTGAGAAAATCGGCAAAGAACACTTAACTTATGCCCAGGGTGCGAGCGCCGAATTTGTGGCGGCTACTACAATTGGCATGGCGAGTTATTATGGTTTGCCCGTGAGCACCACCCATGTACTCTCGTCCGGCATCGCAGGCAGTATGGTGGCCAACAAAGGTGTTAAGAATTTACAACCAGATACGGTCCGCAATATTTTATTGGCCTGGTTCCTTACCGTTCCGGTAGTGATGATCCTGTCAGGTACGCTATTCCTTTTGTTCAGAAGTATTTTTTAGGACAGCATGGCGTGCTTGTAGCGAATGCCGGTGCGAATGTCGTAATAATCGATTATCTATAATATACTATCTTGAGCATTGCATTTCCATTAATTATTACCCACGACATCACAAAATGAAAATTCTAACCTTTCAATAGGTTTGAAATACCCTTCTGGTATTCCGTTCTAGTGGAACATATCGGCACGCGTGCCATTGAATAAAGACTGATTTCATTTCATAGATTGATGGAATTTCCAATTTTATTCGAACAC
>JAYVRH010000809.1:0-2851 GCA_043776495.1 Cyclobacteriaceae bacterium | reverse complement strand
TTCCCCACAAATTATAGGGATAAACTTGTAGACGGATCTTCCCTTAACAATGATAGACTTTATCGGAATAATGGAGATGGAACATTTGCAAATGTTTCTAAAGAAGCCGGAATTTCCATAGAAGGGTTTGGGCTTGGCCTTGCCATTAATGACTTTAACAAGGATGGCTGGCCAGATATTTATGTCTCCAACGATTACCTTTCGAATGATATTTTATTTATCAACAACAAGAATGGCACGTTCACCAATCGCATTGCAGACTTCATTGGTCATCAAAGTCAGTTCTCAATGGGAAATGATGCGGCGGATATTAACAATGATGGAATGCCCGAGATCATTACGTTGGACATGCTTCCAGAGATCAACATCCGGAAGAAAACGACCATTGGAAATAAGAGCTACCAGAACTATATAAACAATGAAAAGTATGGTTACGAGTATCAGTACGTCAGAAATATGCTTCATGTTAATAATGGATTGGATGGAAAAATTAAATTTAGTGAGGTGGGCCAGCTATCCGGTGTGAATCAAACAGAGTGGAGCTGGTCTCCCTTATTTGCCGATTTTGATAATGATGGGAATAAGGATCTGCTGATTACCAACGGATTTCCGAAAGACATCACGGATAAGGATTTTGCCAACTTTAGGGCTGATAAGGAAAATATTGCAGGCACCCGCTATCTTCTTGATTCCATACCCATTGTTAAAATTTCCAACTATGCCTATAAGAATAATGGCAACCTTGCCTTCAGTGATGTTACCAAATTGTGGGGGCTTCAAATACCGTCATTCTCCAATGGAGCCGCCTTCGCAGATCTGGATAATGATGGTGATCTGGACTATGTGGTGAACAACATTAATGAGAATGCATTCTTGTTTAGAAATAACCTTGACCCCCTTGCTAAAAGAGAAGGTAAAGCTGAGTACAATTTCCTGCGTGTTAAAATGATGGGAGACGTGGAAAACAAAGGCGGTGCGGGTACCAAGCTATCGATTTACTACGATCATGGTAAAATGCAGTATAATGAAAACTCCATTTATCGCGGTTTTTTATCCACGGTGGAAAGTGTATCCCATTTTGGTTTAGGGGCAACTGCTTCGGTTGATTCACTGGTCGTTGAATGGCCCGATGGTAAAATGCAAGTGCTCAAAAATGTTATGGCCAATCAGGTAATCTCAGTTGAGTATAAAGCTTCTGTAACCAGGGCAGCCATCCGGGTAGCAAATAACACGGCTAAACTCTTTAAGAACGAGACCAAAGCAACTGCTATATCCTATCGTCACATCGAGGAAGATAAAGTGGATTATAACCTTCAAAGAACACTCCCGCATAAATTTTCTCAGGCAGGGCCTGGCATTTGCGTGGGTGATATTGATAATAATGGGTTCGAGGATTTTATCGTTGGCGGCTCTTCTGGTTACATGGCGTCAGCGTTTTTCCAAAAACCGAATGGGTCTTTCGTTTCCTCTGTGAAAAGCCTAAAGAGTCAAAGCATGAATGAAGAGGATGAAGGCATGTTGCTTTTTGATGTGGATAATGACAGTGATCTGGATCTATATGTGGTGAGTGGCAGTTTGGAATATGCTGACAGCGCAACGTATCAAGATAGACTCTATAAGAATGATGGAAGAGGTAATTTTACTCAGGATGTAGCAGCACTTCCAAAAATCAAAGCCAGCGGATCGTGTGTAAGAGGTGCTGATTTTGATGCGGATGGGGATATTGATTTGTTTGTTGGCGGCAGGGTGGTTCCAGGTGCTTATCCATTCCCAGCGGAAAGCTACTTGTTAAGAAATGATCATGGAAGATTTTCGAATGTCACGAAAGAGCTATGCTTGGATTTGAAAATGCCCGGAATGGTGACGGATGCCTTATGGTCTGATTTTGACAATGACGGGAAGGTGGATTTGGTAGTGGTGGGCGAGTTTATGGCTGTCACGTTTTATAAAAATGAAGGCAGCACTTTCAAAAAGCTGAGCGGAACAGGAGTTGATCAATTTACGGGATGGTGGAATAGTTTGACAGCTGGTGATTATGATAAGGATGGAGACATCGACTACATCGCAGGCAATCTGGGGCTCAATAACAATTACAATGCTTCGAATGAATATCCACTTACCATTACGGCAAAAGACTTTGATGGAAATGGAAGTGTGGATCCTATTCTTTCTTGCTACATGCGGGAGTCGATGGAGAGCGACGCAAAGAAATTGTACCCAATTCATTTTTGGGAGGAGATCAACTCCCAGAGCACCAAGTTTAGACGAAAATATTCCAGCTATAAAAAATATGGTCAGGCCACTTTAGAAGGCCTGCTTACCACCGATGACCTGAAAGGGGCACTCACCATGCAAGCCAATCACATGGCCTCAAGCTACATCGAGAACCTTGGCAATGGAAAATTCCGACTTACAAGCTTGCCAACTCCAGTGCAATTGGCTCCCGTCAATGGGATGGTTACTGAAGATGTGAATGGCGATGGAAATTTGGATGTAGTGATGATCGGGAATGATTATGGAAATGAAGTCTTTACTGGACGCTATGATGCTTTTACCGGTTTGATTCTGGCAGGGGATGGAAAAGGCTCATTTATTGTAGTTCCATCTGCTAAGAGTGGCTTCTATGTGGCGGGTGATGCAAAGGCTCTTGCAAGGCTTGAGAGTAAAAGCGGTGAATTGTTCCTGGCAACTCAGAATCGCGATAGTTTAAAGATCTTTTCAGCAAGTGCTACAAACTCCCAGAGCGAGAAGATTTTTAAGCCCGAACCCCTTGATAGTTGGGCAGAATTTACCTTTTCGAATGGTGAGAAGCAGCGCGTGGAATTCTATTACGGGTCAGGCTATTTATCCC
>JAYVRH010000808.1:0-9562 GCA_043776495.1 Cyclobacteriaceae bacterium | reverse complement strand
TTTGGTTTCAATTATGAAAACGAGCAGGCTTGGGATGCCATCAATAAAATCATGCTGAATGACAAAATGGATTTGGTGGGCTTGCATTGCCACATCGGCACCTTTATGCTGGCACCAAGCGCGTATGGCATTGCGGCACGAAAACTTAGTGAATTGGCAATAAGCATCAAGAAAAAATTCAAGAAATCAATTCAGTACATTGACATGGGTGGAGGTTTTGCCTCCCGGAATACGCTGAAGGGTTCTTACCTCCAGGGAGTAGATACGGTACCCTCCTTTGACCAGTTTGCAGAAGCTATCAGTACTTCCATTCTGAATGCCGGGTTTGTGGAAGATGATATCCCTTTGCTTGTACTAGAATCAGGGCGATCGCTGATTGATGAGGCGGGATACCTTCTGGGTACAGTGCTATCAAACAAGCGCTTGTCCGACGGCCGAAGAGCCACGATTATGGATTTTGGAGTCAATATTCTTTTTACTTCTTTTTGGTATGACCATAAGATAAGTCCTGCCCAGGAGTTTAGTCAATACACTGAAGATGCAGTACTTTACGGGCCCTTATGTATGAATATTGATGTGATCAGGGAAAACGTCACGCTTCCTCCACTTAAGCGAAATGACCATGTGGTCGTGCATACGGTCGGCGCTTACAATATGACTCAGTGGATGCAGTTTATCTCCTTGCGTCCGGCCATTGTGATGATCGATAAAAATGAAAAACCTCACCTGATCCGAAAGCGTGAGACTATCAAGAGTATTGAAAATGAAGAGGTACTACCTGCTTATCTGAAAGAACATAAAGTATAAGACCTGTATTGAAATTATCCGAACCCTATTTGTTTTACTTTGAAAGTCTGCTTCACAGTTATGGGCAGGTACTTTTATCCAACAGCAAACGTCTTTCATTGCTGTTGCTGATCGCATCTTTTGCCGACCCTTATGTGGGCGCGAGCGGAATGCTTTCTTTAATCATCACAATTCTAATGGGCCAATGGATAGGGCTTAGTAAGGTCCTGATCCGGAATGGCAGCCTTGGATATAATAGTTTGATGGTCGGACTCGCAATGGGCATTTGTTATCAAGTTAACATTGCTTTTCTAGCCACACTTTTTCTGGCAAGTTTCCTTACTCTGGTCATCACCTCTTCCATTTCCGCATTGCTTGAGAGTTTCAGACTTCCATACCTTAGCATACCTTTTGTCTTGGCGGTGTGGATCATTCTATTAAGCGCGCGAAATTTTGATGCGCTTCATCTTAGTGAGCGCGGAGTTTATTCGTTGAATGAATTATGGAGTTATGGAGGCGCCGGGTTGGTGGCATTCAACGAGAAGATTAGCTTAATTCAAATTCCGCTGGCGTTGGATGTATATCTCAAATCCATCGGCGCGATCTTTTTTCAGTATAACATTATTTCAGGATTATTGATCGCAATAGGGTTATTGGTTTATTCCAGAATTTCTTTTACACTTTCGTTGATTGGTTTTTATACGGGGTATCTTTTTTGCTATGGAGTGCAGGGCAATCTGACCGAGCTCAGCTACAGTTTTATCGGATTTAATTTTATCCTTTCGGCCATTGCATTGGGTGGTTTTTTTCTTATACCTTCTGCCAAGTCTTACCTGCTGGTAATCTTAACCACACCACTGATCAGCTTGTTGATCAGTGCCCTGAATGGAATCCTACTGAGCTTTCAGCTCCCGGTTTATTCATTGCCATTTTCAATGGTCGTGATGATGGTGATGGCCATGCTTCACCAAAGGTTGGTGGTGAAAGATCTAGCACTCACCACCTATCAACAGTATTCTCCTGAAAGGAATCTGTATGCCTTTGAAACCCAGGTGGAGCGTTTTAGGAACGACACATACTTTCATATCCATTTACCTTTCTTTGGATCCTGGCGTGTATCACAGGGTCACGCTGGAAATATTACGCATAAAGGAGAATGGCAATATGCCCTCGATTTTGTCGTCACTGGGGAGGCAGGCAAAACTTTTCAATTGCCTGGCGAGAAAGTCACGGATTTCTATTGTTATGGATTGCCTGTGCTGGCACCCTCAGCAGGTTATGTGGTAACGATTATTGATAATATCGAAGATAACCCCATAGGGGAAGTGAATATGGGTGAAAACTGGGGCAACTCCATTGTCATCCACCATGGCGACTATTTCTACAGCAAAATCAGCCACATTAAAATGGGCAGTTTTAATGTCAAGGTGGGAGACTATGTTCACAAAGGAGAGTTGTTGGCCTTGTGTGGGAGTTCCGGCCGATCACCAGAGCCACATATTCATTTCCAACTTCAGGCCTTGCCCGCCGTGGGTGCCAAAACCTTATTCTACCCGATTAGCTATTTTATTAGTCACTACGATGGAAAGTTTCAGCTTCATTCATTCGAGGTGCCTGAGGAAGGGCAAATTATTTCGAAGCCTGTACTCACACCTTCATTGAAGGAGGCATTCCGGTTTATCCCAGGTCAGAGGATGAAATTCCATGTCACGCGATCAGGAAATAAACCGGAAAAGGCAGAATGGGAAGTCATGGTTGATTCCCTAAATCACAGTTACCTCTATTGCCGGCACTCTGATTCAGTAGCCTACTTCGTCAATAATGAAACGTTGCATTACTTCACCGAATTTAAAGGAGACAAGAATTCACTCCTATATTATTTTTATCTGGGTGCCTACAAGGTATTACTTGGGTACTATCCGGGATTGACAGTGGAGGACAAGTTACCACTCGATTCGTTTTATTCGGGGATTCAGAAATATATACAGGATTTTGCTGCGCCATTTTATATGTACCTGAAGGCAAAATATCAGATTATCTTTGAGCAACAGGATGATGACAATGACTCCGGTATTATTAAAATGAATTCCACTGTAAAAGTATGGCGAGGCCGGCGTCAACTCCGGGGTATTGATTTTCAATTGACGTTGAAAGATCACGCTATTTCCAGCATTAAAATTATAGATGGCAATCTATGCATCGAAGCGTCGCCCTTAGCTTAGTCTTATGGTTTTTAGCCTCCTGCTGCGGCATGGCCCAGGAATCGTTGAATTCCAGAGTGGTGGAGGAAAAGAGCTATCAACTCTACCTTGACAAAAACTGGGGCACATTAATTGACTTTGGAAAGGAAGCCCTCCAACGTAATGTCGATTACTTTTATCTTCGCATGCGTATCGGCATTGCCTACTATGAAATTCAGCAGTACCGCCTTGCCGGGAAACATTTCCGAAAGGCACTCCAGTTTAATTCACAGGATGAAACGGCCCAGGAATATTATTACTACAGCCTTTTTTTTTCGGGTCAATATGATGAAGCACGGAAGGTAGCCAAGGACTTCACCCCAGATCTGAAGAAGAAAATAAGATTGGATCAGTGGGGAAATGTAAATGTGGCCTTTGCTGAAGGGGGCCCCAAAATATCAAGCCGACCTGACTACTTCAATACCGCATTGTATTTTCAAGCAGGTTTGAATCATACTCTGGGCAACAAACTATCGCTCACGCATGCGATCAACTTTTACCAACAAACAGTCACCATCGGAGACTTCTCACAATATCAGTATTACCTCGGTGCAAATATTCCATTTAAAAGTGGCTGGATGCTGACGCCAGTGGTTCATGCTATTGGTCGATCAACGATTTCCACCTTTACTTCCCCCCGGGTTGGCAATCGCCCACCCGTGACAACGCAAACTACCGTCAGCGCAAGTTCTCTCATTACTGCGGTCTCCGTCAGCAAAAGATTGAGTTATGCCGATCTCGCATTGGCCAGCACTTTTTCAAATGTGGAAGGCTTCAATCAATATATTCAACAGTTTTCATTGACATTGTATCCCTTTGGAACAAGTGGCCTTGCCGTGGGAAATATTGCTTATTATCATTATGAATCTCAATTTGGGAGTGCAATAGCATGGAATCCGTTTGTTTCTTTAAAGCCTGTTTCCGGGCTTTATCTTCAGGCTAACTATTATTGGAATGTGAATGCAAATCTTATCGAGCGTGGCGGGTATATTGTCAACAATTCCCCCGACCTGACTTCAAGTAGATGGACGGGCATGGCAGATCTGGCGCTATCAAATCATTTCAGTATATATGGTCTGTTCATTTTCGAAAATAAGGAATACCGTCAGTCACCCACCCAATTCAACTATACCTATTCAACCATTGTTCTAGGACTTAAATTTATACCATGATGAAAAAGAAGTTCTGCATATCAGTAATAATGATGGGATTTTCCCTTCTGTCAAACGCTCAAAATGACCCGTTGCAAACTGCTTTTGCCAAAAGCTATGAAAAAGAAAGTAAGAAGGAGTTCTCCGGGGCCATTGAACCATTGAAATCCATGTATGATCCAAAGTCATATGAAATCAACCTCAGACTTGGGTGGTTGAACTATGAGGCTGGTCTGTTGACCGAGTCTGCCTCTTACTATGAAAAAGCGACAGCCCTGATGCCTTATTCTATCGAAGCCAAGCTGGGGCTTATTTATCCATCTGCAGCATTGGCTAATTGGGATGTTGTGGTTGGCCAGTATAAGAAAGTGTTAGAGATAGATCCTCAAAATTCAACGGCCAATTATCAATTGGGATTTATCGAATACAACAAGAAGAATTTTGCAGCCTGCGCAAAATATTTTGAAAAAGTCGTGAACCTGTATCCATTCGGTTATGATGGTCTTCTCATGCTGGCCTGGACAAACTACCGCCTTGGTAAGACAAGGGAAGCAAAAATTCTCTTCGGCAAAGTATTGCTGTTATCCCCAAAGGATGCTTCCGCGACGGAGGGATTGAGCCTCATCAAATAACATGCTCAGGACCTTACCTTTGAACAGACCTGCATATCCCTACAGGCATTTGCGGTGATGCCTAAAAATATTCCTGAGTGATTAAAATAAATTCAATGACTTAGCCGTCTCCATTTTCAGAAGGAGCGTGTTACATCTTTACGCACCGGTTACGTAATCTGAAAAGCCACCTTCTTAGTCAAAATAGTTTTCAATTAATCATTAAAAACATGAACAAGTCAATTGTCAAAGTCATTGTCGTGGGCATCCTTTTCGGAACCATCGCATTTTTTGCGCCATTCCTCCTGATCAAAGTGATGCTCTTCATTCTTATCGCAGGAGCGTTATTCAGATTCTTCTGGCGAGGGCGTGGTCACTACGGTCGCTTCGCTATGGCAGACAAAATCCGTAGCATGAGCGATGAAGAGTACACCGCGTTCAAGAATAAGCGAGGTCGTTGCCAGCCCGATCAAACTGCAGCAACACAAAACAAATAATTTCAGAATTCTAAAATCAAATCAACATGAAACGTGGAACAAGATTTTTAATCGGACTGACGGCCGCGGGCCTTACGTTCGGAGCACTGGTTGCCTTTGTCGGCAAACCGCACACAGACCACCAAGGCTTTCGCAATCACGGCGCCTGCATGGAGCAGCACCACGGGAAAAACGGTACCAAAACGGATTCTCTGAAAAGTAAATAACAAGAAATGAAAAGAGGCACTTAAGCCTCTTTTTTTATCCTACTTCAAATACTTTTCAAACCAAGTCATAATCCTGGGTGACACATCCATCAAAAGTTTTGGCTCTTGTGGCCCATGGGGCGTGCGCGGATAAACAATCATTTCTGTGTCAACCCCCTTGCGCAGAAGGGCGGTGTAGAATTCCTGCCCTTGCGTCAACGGCACACGCAGGTCATTGGCTCCATGAATTACCTGAGTAGGCGTTGTGACATTCTTAATTTGATAAATGGCAGAGTGTTTTTCGTATTCTGCATAATCTTCCCAGAACTCTTTTCCACCGGCATGTGCAACCAGGTAATCTGGAATATCCGTGGTTGTAACCATGCTCACCAGATTGGGTAAGCCAGCGCCCATGCTGGCCGCCTTAAATCGGTTGGTTTGTGTCACTACCCAGCTGGTCATATAACCGCCGTAGCTCCAGCCCATCACAAATTGTTTGCTGCTTTCGGCAATGCCCATGTCCAGAACATAATCCACGCCTGTCATCAGATCTTGATAATCTCCAAACCCCCAGTCGCGCACATTGGAATACCGAAAGTCTTTTCCGTAGCCAGAACTGCCGCGAGGATTTGGTCTTAGCACCACAAAACCTTTTTGGGCAAAGTATTGCGTCATATAAATTCCGGGAGCTCCGGTGTAACTCTGCGAAAAAACTCCCGCAGGACCGCCATGGATCTGGAGTACGATCGGATACTTTTTTCCCTTCTCAAAATCAACAGGGTAGGTGAGAAGGCCCTCAATCATCAGCCCGTCTTTTGACTTCCAGGAGATCAGTTCTGTTTTACCCAATGGTGGCGGATTAAAATTTGCATTGACACCACTCACTTTTTTATTGCCTTCACCTTTAATGCCCGCTGTGAAAACTTCTTTGGGTGTATTGACATCTTCAAATACATAGCTCATTCTATTTCCAGATTTACTTACCGAGAATGAACTGCTGACACCTTTCAGGCTGGTAATGATGGGCAATTTTGAATCTGAATACGCCAGATAGTCACCCTTGAGTGCTTTGACATCTTTATTGGAAGGGAGGGCAAGCAACACTGCGGAAGTTTTATAGTTTTCAGAGACAAAAAGATAGGAGCCATCCTGTGCCCAATCCACAATGTTCGCATTTCGGTCTGGTGTTTTTTGAAGTTCAACTGGTTCTCCGCCAGTGACAGCAACCTTGTAGACATCACTAAGGCCAACACGTTCCGGCCTGCCACCTGTAGATTGAAATGCAATCCACTTTCCGTCTGGCGAGTAGAGCGGGCTCACGTCCACACCAGGTCTTTTCACCAGAGAGGTAATTTTGCCGCTGTCTGACGGGGCAATGGATATATCAGATTCCAAACCGGCATCATTTATTTTTGGATTGGGTGCGAATGAAAAAACAATGGAAGCACCATCAGGGGACCAGTCAAATCCATTGACATGATAAGCGCCCGATGTTAACCGCTTGATGTTGCGCTTTCCAGTCTTGTCGGATGAAACCGGAATGGTGTAAAGGTGGTTGTACTTAAAATTCTTATCGATCAGGATCACATCATTTTTTTCCTTTTTCATTTTCTCCTCCTCTTTGGTTTCCGGATCTTTCATGAGATAAGCAATGCGCACCCCATCTGGCGACCATTTGAAGGAAGAAACCCCGCTCTTTGCTTCGCTAATCTTTTCAGGCTCACCGCCCATGAGCCTCATCACAAATACCTGGTCTTTATCCTCGACCCGATTGGAAAGGAATGCAATTTGTTTTCCGTCAGGAGAAAATTGTGGAGCCGTGGATGATTTTTCACCTCGTGTATATTGCAGGTCAAAGGAACCATCAGATGCGGCAACCCATATTTGAGTGTTGTATTCAGACTTTTCACCTTCCATGATCGGCGCCCTTACCACGTAGGCGATGTATTTGCCATCGGGTGAAATATTGGTATCCGTAATGTTTTTGTACTGCATCATTTTTTCGGGCGTCCATTTGTTTTGGCCGATCGAGACCTGTACTAATGATGTCAGCACGAGTAAAGTGATTGAGATTTTTTTCATAGACTCTTTTGGTTGGTAACGAAGTTGGAATATAGTACATCGTTGACAAAATTGAAATGGATATTATTCGACTAATCCGGATTGATGAGAGAGCAGCACCGAAGGTCATAGGCCACTCGTCGCATGATATCGTAGTTTATGCTATGAACAACTTCCTTTTCAGGAGCATGAAGTCCGGTTACTTTTATTAAATTTAAATGACCACACGCGAGACTAACAGGCACCATCATCTGAAAACCGATTTTCAATCATAGTCTATGAACTTAAAGAACCTCTTTCATACCGGCATCATAATGTTGACTGCACTCACTGGATGTCAATTACCACCATCATCCGGGAAACTGGATCTGGAGGAGTTGACAATCAGCGAAATTCATGAGGCGTATGCCGATGGCCGATACAATAGTCAGCAATTGGTATCCGCCTACCTCAAGCAGATTGAACAATTTGATGACTCCATCAATTCAATCACTTTCATCAATCAGAATGCGCTCACAGTAGCCAAGGAGCTTGATGAAGAATATAGAAAAACCGGCATCCTCCGTCCGCTCCATGGGATTCCAATGATTGTAAAAGATAATATTAATACCAAAGGATTCCCAACGACTGCGGGCGCGCTAGCCTTGCGTGACTATATGCCGGATGACGATGCCTTTGTGATTGAGAAACTTCTTAAATCAGGAGCCATATTGTTGGCGAAATCCAACATGGCAGAGTGGGCCTTCAGTCCAATGCACTCTGAAAGTTCAACGGGAGGCATCACCCGAAATCCATACAACCTGCTGCATGTTCCAGCCGGCTCCAGCGGAGGCACAGGCGCTTCGGTAGCGGCAAATTTTTGTACAGTAGGGTTGGGCACTGATACTGGCAATTCTATAAGAGGCCCTTCCTCACACAATTCATTGGTAGGATTCAGGACTACGCTCGGGCTCGTCAGCAGGAGCGGCATCGTACCGCTCTATCTTCGCAACGATGTGGTGGGGCCCATGTGCCGCACGGTATCTGACGCGACGCGGGTACTCGAAGTCATGGTAGGCGGCGATCCACAGGACCCGATGACGAATTATTCCAAAGGCAAAAGTCCCGGCAACTATCAACAATTTTTGAAAAAGGATGGTCTGCGTAGCGCCAGAATCGGTGTCTTGAGGGAATTAAGTAATGATAATCCCGATCCAGAAGTCCTGGCCTTGTTTGAAAAAGCACTTGCTGATATGAAATCGGAGGGTGCAACCATTGTTGACCCGGTCACAGTCGTAGACTTTTCAAGCTTAAGGAAAAATCAATGGTGTTCAATGTTCAAAGCCGATGTAGAGTCCTTTCTAAAAACCTATGTGCAACGCGACACTTTGAAGATATTGGAAGACATCATCCGGATAGGGACCAAATCGGAATTTGCTGCTGCACGCCTCGATAATCATTTGAAAAACAGTGGCAGACGTGAGAATCCGGAGATTCCATGTCTGGATCCATACACCGACGTCAGGCGCATTGCCTTTCGGGATGCCATCGTAAAACAAATGGATTCTCTGCAACTGGATGCGATTGTATATCCAAGCTGGAATAACAAGCCCGCCAGGATCGTGGCCTTCGAGGAAGAATATAAAGGTGACAACAGTCAGGTCATTGCACCGCACACCGGGCAGCCAGCCTTTACCGTACCCATGGGTTTTACAAGTGGCAATTTACCTGCAGGTATTCAATTCCTGGGAAGGATGTACGACGAACCGACGTTGATCAAACTGGCATATTCTTATGAACAAGCCACTCAACATCGGAGGCCTCCGATCTTGCGATAGTTTAATATAAGGTGTTTCGTGAGAATCATGGCTGGTAATTCAAGGCCGGCTGTTAAAAGATTGTGTACTTTAATGTTGCATACGATTCAATATTTATCAAATTACTTAAAAAGAATATCATGACAGATTCACGACGGTCGTTCTTGAAAAAGGTAGTTGCGAGTACAGCAGGGGCAACACTTCTAACGAATTTTGGTATTGGATTCCAAAATGC
>JAYVRH010000807.1:0-2853 GCA_043776495.1 Cyclobacteriaceae bacterium | reverse complement strand
GTCAATTCTCTTTTGGATAATTCTTCATTTTACGCGTAAGGCGAGACCACACAGCCTAACCCACATCCCTTCTTTTACACAACTCATCATGCCCATCTGGCAATTCAGTAAGTCCTACTGATAAAGTGGCCATCACCTGAACACTTTTGTCACGGAATCGGGCAAAAACAACACGATGAAAACGTACTTACTGTTGCTTATCATCTTCTCTTTTCCGGCTTTCTCACAGACGAAGATTGCGGGAAAGGTCGTTGACGAAAAGGGTGAGGGCATTCCAGGAGCCAATATTTCCATCATGGACTCCTACGATGGCACCAGTTCAGCAGCTGATGGCAGCTTTGCTTTTGAGTCTAATGAAAAAGGCACCAAGGTGGTTGTGGCGACTTTTGTCGGTTACAAAGGATTTCAGAAGCCTGTTGAACTAACGGGTAAGCCTATTACCGTGGCGATCACTTTAAGAGAAGAAATCAATCAACTTGAAGCAGTGACCATCTCTGCAGGATCATTTACGGCAGGCGAAGAAAAACGCAGAACGATTTTGAAAGCCATCGACATCGCCACTACGGCCGGGGCAACAGCCGATATCGCCGGAGCGCTGAACACGTTACCAGGTACCACAAAAGTAGGAGAGAGTGGTCGTCTTTTTGTTCGTGGCGGCGACAGCAACGAAACGAGGACGTTTATTGACGGCCTGGTGGTCCTTGATGCCTATGGGCCTTCGGCTCCCGAAACACCTTCCCGAGGAAGGTTCCTTCCATTCATGTTTAAGGGTACAAGTTTCAGCACAGGTGGGTATTCTGCAGAATATGGACAGGCATTGTCATCTGCTTTAGTCTTGAATTCCAAAGATAAGGCGGAGATGAATCAGACGGACATCGGAATATTGTCTGTCGGTGCAGATGTTGCGCACACACAAGTTTGGGATCGTGCTTCATTTTCCGGAAAAGTGCAATACACCAACCTTCAGCCTTACATGGGTTTAATTAGCCAACGTGTGGACTGGGTGAATGCTCCTGTCTCATTGCAGGGCAGTACGGCATTTCGTCAGCAGGTAGGGAAGGATGGACTGCTGAAGGTTTTCGGAAATTTCAATCGCTCGAACTTCGCATTGTATAATCATGACATCGCGCAACCAGAATTGAAGCAACTTTTTGATCTCACCAACAACTATGCGTATGGCAGCACGGCGTATCAGCAATCCCTGAATAATAAGTGGTCGGTACGTGGAGGGCTAGCTTACAGTTACAATGAAAATGCCGCCAAATTTGACGGGAGCCCCGCCAATGAGATTGAAAAAGGATTGCATTCAAAATTAGTTTTTGCAAATTCATTTTCAGACAGGCTTGAATTGAGATTTGGACTAGAGTCGATCGCCAGGAATTATTCTTCCTCCAGGAAGGATGAGAAGTCGGCCGCCATCCTGACACAATCTTTCAACGAGAACATTACTGCTTCCTTTGCAGAGGCTGAAGCTTTTGCCAGCAAACATTTCGTCGCGAAAGTGGGCACAAGGATTGAATACAATTCACTTCTTCAGCAACCAGGTGTAGATCCACGGCTATCGCTAGCCTACAAGCCGGCGAACAAAGGACAATTTGCATTTGCGTATGGCACGTTCAGGCAATCAGTAAAGAACCAATATCTGCGAATGAATACTTCGCTCAGCAACGAAAAAGCGGAACACTTTATACTGAACTATCAGGTCATTTCTAACAATCGAACCTTCCGCGTAGAGACTTATTATAAAAAATATTTTGATCTGGTTAAGTTTGGAAATGCGGAGGGTACTTCATTAAATAATTCTGGGAATGGTTATGCGAAAGGAGTAGAATTTTTTTGGCGCGACAATCAAAGTGTTCGGAACGTGGATTACTGGGTTTCTTATTCGTTTCTGGACACAAAGCGCGATTACCTGAATTTCCCTTATTCCGCCATCCCCAGCTTTGCCTCGAGTCATAATTTCTCTTTCGTCTACAAGCACTTTGTAACAAAGCTCAAATCACAGTTTGGCCTTACTTATTCCTACAGCAGTCCACGTACCTATTATAATCCAAACCACACAAAGTTCAACTCCGATCATACTCCTTACTATCAAGACTTTAGTGCAAACATTTCCTACTTACCCAAGAACTGGTTGATCATCTATTTCTCTTGCACAAATCTTCTCGGCCGTGATAATATTTTCGGATACTATTATAGTTCGACACCGGATGCCAATGGAGTTTATGCAAGTCAGGCCATTCGCCAACCGGCTTCACATTTTGTATTTCTTGGAATATTGATCACCATTTCCAAGAATAAGTCAGTGAATCAACTACCTAATTTATGAAGATTGAAAGTTTAGAAAACCATCAGGTGGGCGCACTTAAACACATTAACACATTAACACTTAAGCACCTTAGCACTTTAACAGTTTCCAAACCCTTAAAACCAAACAAAATGAAAACATCAATTTTATTTCTCGCAATTGCTCTTTCGATGGGCACAGCTATGGCCGACGATTCCAGGTATACAGAATCGATGACAAAGAATATCGAGCTTGTATATAAAGCAGGAACAAATGAAGAGCTCTTGCAGGCCGTCAATGCATTTGATCGGATCGGCGGTGCGGAAAAAACAAAGTGGGAACCTTTCTATTATGCTGCCTTTGGATATGTGATGATGGCGAACCGGGAGATCGAGCCTGCAAGGAAGGATGCGTACCTTGATCAGGCAAAGGTTGCGATTGACAAAGCCGCTGCAGTGAAACAAAATGATTCTGAGATTGTCGCCCTCGATGGGTTTATTCATATGATTCGGTTCACGGTGGACCCGGCATCCCGGGGTCAGAAGTACTCTGGCATGGCAATGCAG
>JAYVRH010000806.1:0-2854 GCA_043776495.1 Cyclobacteriaceae bacterium | reverse complement strand
TAATGGTGAATACCATTTGTATTATCAGCACAACCCGTATGGCTGGGACTGGGGCAATATGCACTGGGGGCACGCGGTTAGCAAAGATCTAATCCATTGGCAAGAATTAAATGAAGCGATTTTCCCGGTACTTACTATAGAAGGACCCAGAGGCGATGCAGCATTTTCAGGTTCTGCAGTTGTGGATTTGAAAAACACATCGGGATTCAGAAAAAATGGAATTGATCCCATCATAGTGGTTTATACCAGTACCGGCCGGGGAGAGTGTTTAAAGTTAAGTTATGACAATGGAAGAACATTTATCGACTACGAAGGCAATCCAATCCTGAAGCACAGCGGTCGGGACCCGAAAGTATTCTGGTATGAACCGGGCAACCATTGGGTAATGGTGGTTTGGGATAATGGCCAGACCAAAAAACTCAGCCTGGGTCAGGAAGCAGTTATCAACCAGCAGCTGATCTATACATCAACGGATTTGAAGACCTGGACATTGCAATCCGGTGTACCTGGATTTTTTGAATGCCCGGAACTTTTTGAATTGCCAGTGGAAGGACAACCCGGACTTACAAAGTGGGTGATGTATGATGCCACCGGAAGGTATGTGATTGGCGATTTCAATGGTAAGAACTTTAAAATTGATCAGCACCTGAGAGCCTATGAACACGGGGGTGCTTATTTCTACGCTTCGCAGACCTATAACAATACACCGGACGGCAGAAGGATCCAAATTGGCTGGGGGAGGAACATCACGCATCCCGGAATGCCTTTCAATCAACCTCAACTTTTCCCTACGGAACTGAAGCTAAAAAATACTCATGACGGACTTCGATTGTGCCCAACACCAGTTAAAGAAATCAATTTGCTGCACACCAACAGCCAGAGCGTTGAAAACAAGATCCTGAAGGCAAATGAAGGGGCAAGCGTCACTGTGAATGGAGATGCCCTTCACGTCGTTGCACAATTTGAAAAGGGCGACGCTCAATTTGTATTGAATGTACTCGGCTATGAAATCGCATACAATGACTTGCTTGGCGAGCTCACTACGACCATTAACAATGGCAAATCAAAAGGCCCTTCTGTGACGGGTCCTTTCCCCCCGCCTTCAACCGCATTGGCGACAATCAATTATATCAAGCCGAATGAAGAGAAATTCAAAATTGAAGTGATTGTCGATAAAAATATAATTGAGTTTTTTGTGAATGACGGTGAGTTGTACTATGCCGCTCCATTTAATGCTGATAAAACAAAAACTGTAGAGGCATCTGTTAAAGGTCGTGGCGGAAACCGAAAATCCATTCTGAACAAAATGGAAGTCCACGAACTTAAATCAATATGGCCGAAACCAGGTATGTAACTGAAAAAATCTGACTATGAATAAATTATACGTATTGATCTCCCTGGCTTTGATTGGATGTTATCAAGCCAAAGCCCAGGCAGATAAACCCCCTTTCGTTTCACCAGTTCCAAAGTTTACTTTTTCCAAAACATTGACGGAGCAGGAAGAGCAGCTTAAAAACAATCCACTTTTATTGCGATTTGCTGAATCCCGCAAGCGGCAGTCCAAAGATCCCTATCGTCCGCTCTTTCATTTTGTAAGTCCTGAAAGTACGCTCAATGATCCGAATGGATTGTGTTTCTGGCAGGGCAACTGGCATATGTTTTATCAGGGATATCCGCCTGAAGACAGGCGTCAGCATTGGGGACATGCTATCAGCAAAGACCTCATCCACTGGAGGGACTTGCCATATGCCATTTATCCAAGTCCGGAGCGGGCTGTGTTTTCAGGAGCTACCCTGGTAGAAGACAATCGCGTTATTGCCATGTATCATGGGACACAAGTGGGAAACATGGTGGCGATATCCGATGACCCCCTGCTGCTGAATTGGGAGAAGACCACTAAAGACAAGGCAGCTATACCATTGATAAGCCCTTCGGGATTTCCAAATCCTTATAGTGTTTTCGATCCTTCGATCTGGAAGAGGGATGGAACATATTATGCGCTTTCAGCCGGGCGTAAACCAATAGGTTCGGATGGGAAAAAGTTTGCCGCCACGTATTTGTTCAGGTCCAAAGATCTTGCCAATTGGGACTTCATGCATGAATTCGTCGAGGAAGATCGCTTCACAGTGATCGGCGATGATTATGCGTGTCCGTATTTCTGGCCGATAGGCGACCGATACATTCTTCCTTTTTTCAGTCACATGAGTGGTGGACAATATCTGATTGGTGATTATGATAAGAAGCGGGATAAGTTTATCGCGACCAATGGCGGCAAGTTCAACTTCGGCCCAGCAAGTCCCTCGGGTGTACATGCACCATCAGCGACGCCAGACGGAAAGGGTGGAGTAATCATTATTTTTAATATGAACCCAGGCAAACCTACCGGTGAATGGAACCAGATCATGACGCTGCCGCGAAAGTTAACGCTGGTAGGTAGAGATGATGTGCGGCAGGAGCCTACGGGAGATATTGAATCATTGCGTTTTGACCCACAGGAAGTCAAGGCCATGAAACTTGCAGCCAATCAGGAGATTGTGCTCAAGAATATAAAAGGTAATGCAATGGAAATTAACCTTGAGGTTGATGTAAAAGATGCCCCGTTATTTGAGCTTAATGTGTTGCGTTCACCTAATAAGGAAGAATATACACGCATAGCCTTTTTTAAAGGCCGCGGGTTCGGCGCAGGTCGTGAGTACCGGTTTGGTGAAGTGGAAAGAATTCATCAGCCCGGGCAGCCACAGCCAACACCACTACCTGCCAATCAACAACCTGCAAGAATCAGCCTGATTACTATTGATGCTTCCTACTCATCCCTGCATCCTGATGTTCGCCCTCGCGCACCTGAGACCGCACC
>JAYVRH010000805.1:0-2857 GCA_043776495.1 Cyclobacteriaceae bacterium | reverse complement strand
CCGTCATGCCCATCTGGACGATATTGATCAATCTCATTGTGAGCAAGGATGAACGCCCGAATTGGCTGATCGTCCTGGGTGTCGCCACAGGCCTGGGTGGCATCATCCTTATTTTTGGTGAACATCTTACGGAGTTTTCTGATTCAAACTATGTCATTGGAATCGTCATGACTTTTTTGGCCAATTTATGCTGGGCCATTGGCAGCATTTGGACCAAGAAGAAAAATCAAAATACAGATCCCTTTCTTAATGCCGGTTTGCAAATGCTCTTCGGCGGACTGTTACTCATTCCCATCAGCCTTGCAATGGATGACTACCATACAATTCAATGGTCCAAAGAAATTATTTACACCCTCGCCTATATGATCGTGGTGGGTTCGGTTGCTGCCTATGCCTGTTATTCCTACGCGATCAAAAAGTTGCCAATGACCATTGTTTCCTTATACGCCTACATCAACCCGATGGTGGCCGTGATCCTTGGCTGGCTCATCCTCAATGAAAAGTTAAATATCCGTATCAGCATTGCAATCCTTGTTACCGTTGCTGGCATTTACCTTGTCAACCGCGGCTATCAATTGAAGAACATGCCATTAAAACCATTTTTGAGTTCAGGTATCCGACATCTCAAAGGTGTGGGGCGTTTGATTAAAAGTCGATAAATAAAATCTCATGAATATTAAGATCTATCAGGTCGACGCTTTCGCCGATAAACTCTTTGGCGGGAATCCCGCGGCGGTTTGTCCTCTGGACGCCTGGCTTCCCGATGATTTGCTTCTGAACATCGCCATGGAAAACAACCTTGCGGAGACGGCCTACTACGTAAAAGAGAAAGAAGGCTATCGCATTCGTTGGTTCACGCCGACGGTTGAGGTGGACTTGTGTGGACACGCTACGCTGGCGACAGCCGCCGTCTTGTTTAATCATGAAGGATATCAGGGAACTCAACTGACATTCAATTCCCGCAGCGGACCGTTGACGGTGACAAAGGATGGAGATTTTCTAACCCTCAACTTTCCCGCCGATACATTTTCTGAAGTAGTACCATCTCGTGAGTTGACCGATCCGTTTAACATTAAACCCGTCAAGGCATTCAAAGGAAAGACAGACTATATGCTGATTTTCGAAAATGAGAATCAAGTCAGAAAATTGACGCCTGATTTCAGGAAACTTGGAACCGTCAGCGCCCGGGGCGTAATCGCAACTGCCAAAGGAGATCAGGTTGATTTTGTTTCCAGATTTTTCGGACCTCAATCGGGTATCGACGAAGATCCTGTGACGGGATCTGCGCACACCACACTCATCCCCTATTGGTCGAAAGTCCTGGGTAAAACAGAGATGAACGCCATTCAGTGCTCAGCCCGTGGTGGAAAACTAAAATGTAAGATGAAAGGTGATCGGGTTGAAATCGGAGGACAGGCAAAACTTTTCCTTACGGGTACTATTTTTGTTTGATCAACATAAATAAACTAAATGACATGAAGACCCTTGCATGGTTTGATAGAAAATTGGTTTTTAGCTTTTCCCCAGAGATGCTTCCCCTTTTTCTTGAACGGTTGGAAGGAACCCACATCCGGCTTGAGCACAAAGTGAGAGGGGTGAGCGATAAAATCCTTTCTGAGAAAATCAATGACAAATGGTCTGTCAAACAAAACATCGGACATCTTGCTGAAGTGGACGGCATTGGCAACCGCCGAATGGATGAAATGATCGCTGGAGTCACGATGATGTCACCGGCGGTATTTGAACCCCAGGATTACAATCCATGGCCGATTGAAAAAGTATTGGATTACTTCCATAAAACCAGAATTAAAAACATTAATAAGTATAAATCCCTTCCAGAGGGTGACTTAACCAAATCTTCTTTGCATCCACGACTGAAAATCCAAATGACCCCCGTTGATCTTGCCTGGTTTGATGCAGAACATGATGATCATCACCTTGTCAAAATCAATGAAATTATTTTTACCTTGACAAAAACTTAATGTATGAATACCGCAGCTGCCTTTGACGTTCAAAAAACGTCTCATTCAAGAATTTCTGAGACCGATTTTAGCAACCTGGAGTTTGGAAAATACATCTCAGACCACATGCTGGTGGCTGAGTACAATAACGGTGAGTGGAGTGAGCTGTGATCATGCCTTTCGGCGAATTAAAGATGTCACCCGCCATGCTTTCGCTACACTATGGTCAGTCGATTTTTGAGGGAATGAAAGCCTTTAGGCTGGATGACGGAAGCATTAATATTTTCCGGCCCCATAAACACCATGAGCGCATCACGAAATCTCTGGATCGCATGTGTATGCCTCGCATTTCATTTGATATGTTCCTTCAATCACTTCACGCGTTAATCGAAATTGACAAGAACTGGATTCCAACCTCAGAAGGCGCATCGCTTTATATCCGTCCTATTGTTTTTGCCTCTGAATCAAGACTTGGTGTAAAAGTTGCGGACCAATACAAGTTTATAATCCTAACAAGTCCGGTAGGCCCTTACTACAACAAACCCTTCCGTTTGAAAGTCGAGGACCACTTTACAAGGACGGCAGAAGGCGGCACTGGCTTTGCAAAGTGTGCGGGCAACTACGGTGGCGCTTTCTATCCCACGCAAGTGGCAAAAAAAGAAGGCTTCGACCAGATTCTTTGGACCGACCACAAAGAACACAAATACATCGACGAGGTGGGGATGATGAATGTGATGTTCGTCTTGAATGGCAAACTCATTACTCCTGCACTTAACTCCGCCATCCTGGATGGCATCACCCGTGATTGCATTCTGACCCTTGCACGTGAATCCGGAATCGCCATTGAAGAGCGACGAATCAGCATTGATGAATTGGAAGAAGGTTTTAAGAAGAAG
>JAYVRH010000804.1:0-9595 GCA_043776495.1 Cyclobacteriaceae bacterium | reverse complement strand
GGCATCGGGAAACTGCTATTTGACCGGACGATGCGAAAGGCTCTCGAAGAAAATTGCAGCGGCATGATGTGGCAGGTACTGGAATGGAATGAGCCAGCCATCAATTTCTATAAAAAGTATGGAGCCAGGCTTGATGATGAATGGACCAATTGCAGCCTGGACATGGCCGAGATTGAAGTATTGACAGGTGCAAACCATGTTAGTAAATAATTCTTCTACCATCTGGAGTAATTCTCTCCACTCGTACTGTATTGGTAATCGAACATTCAAGAATCCAGCAATCACCATTGGGTGCCATGAGTATCCCGGAAGGTGACCAGGGTATGCTGGTCTGGGCAACTACAGAAACTTTTCCGGCCGATGTCACTTTTTTTATCTGATGCTCGCTGATAACAGCCACATAAACATTCTCCTGGTTGTCTGTACTCAATCCCATCACAGAATTTGGTTCCTTGTCTTTCTTCTGTAGAGACCCAGCCATGGTTGTCACGTGACCATTCTGATCTACTTTTTTCAAGTCAAAAAGGTCCATAAGGTAAACGGTGCCATCCGGCGAAGCAGTAATCCATCGAATGTTAATCAGACATTGGTCACCCAATTTCGTAATGTTCCCATCTTTATTTTTCCTTATCAACTTCTGACAAGAATGTTCGCGGTCAGCCCAGTACATCCGTCCCTGTCCATCGCGTACGAAACTATAATCGTTAAGAAAACCGGTAGTCGAAGGTTTGATTCTTTCAAGCAAACCATCGAAGGACAACTTCCAGACGTAATGACCCCAGGTGTTGATGGCTTCACCGTTGTACCATAAGTGTTCTCCATAGAGGTTATCGTTCTTGTCAAGGTAAAGTTCATGTGTATGTACATCGTGCACGACGATTGTTTTTTTGTCTTTGGCATCAATCTTCCAAACGTGTTTCAGATCGCTGTAATACACATTGCCTTTGCTGTCCATGATGATGCTTACGCTGGGATGAGCACAAGCCCATGACGCCAGGAGAACAAAAGCTATCGTTGTAAATGTCTTCATGCTAATAATTTAACTGGACTTAAGCCTGTTTCTTCATTTTTTCACCACAAAGGCGCAAAGCGCTAAGACTTAAATGCTTGCTTAAGTATAGTTATCTAATAGTTAGGAATATTTAAACCGAGGATAATGTCGCGATGACCTATCCAGGTTCCCTTCTTATCTTTCTCTAATTGGATGATGCCCGATCCGCCACGGTTCTTCTGTTGTGACCTTTCTTTAGCATCCAACAATGGATCATCTTCAAAAACATATTCATCTATCCAATACAATGAGGTTTTTGGCTCCTTGATGAGCGGATGGATGTGCTGAGGTGCGGTTCTTTGCGGATAGCTCGCAGGTCGAATGGTTTCAAATTGATAATGGCCATCGGCTTTTGTCTTTATCCATCCACGCAAGCGGCCGTGCAGTTTACCTTCCGATTGGTTCGGCCCGGCAGTGTAGCGTCCCGTGGCATCGGTGTGGTAGACGTATAAGATCACATCTGATGCGGGTGTTTTTCCATCTCGCTGATAGATGGTGCCGCTGATAATCAATGGGTCGCCAGGTTCTCCTGGTGAGGAAATGTTTGTTTTCCACAACATACTCGCCGGCATGCCCTGGAACATCAAGTCACACCGATCGCATGGCCCACCCACAACTCTATCCTGAATTTCTTTGTTCTGTGAACAGGCTTGAATGGCAGCCCCAAGGAGGAGGAAGTAGAAAACAACGGATGCTTTCATATTATGATGAAAACGATGAATTCCCTTTTTTGGTTTCTTGACTCCAATGATCGTGAAGTCCTCAGAATCCAATCAAAGCTCGTTACACTTCCTGAAGCAGGGTTCGGAAGGAGGCCTGATGATCGCCGAATCTTTTCTTTACATCTTCGCGCAAAGTGGGGGCGAATTTTTCAAGATAGAGATCTACATCATCCAATGAACGCGCAGAATATTGGATGGCATACGAAATGGTGCCCTCGTCCTCGCTCGCCAGCACCTTGTATATCTTGTAGCCCGTAAACATTTGCGTGGCCATCACATCCGGGATATGAATCTCTCTCATCCAGAGGAGCCACTCTTGTTCAAAGGCCTTGTCAACACCAACGGTTACATTATAAATGAGCATCATCAAAAATAACGATCATGAAGAGGATAACAAACAATATAATCGTTTTCAATCCTCACTTTTCACCTTCAACGCCGTTGGCCCAGCATCAGGGCAAGCAAGACCAGCATGGTTCCGATGATGGTGAACAGGGTAATGGGTTCATACAGCAATATAGAAGCGAACATAAGTCCAAAGATCGGACAGAGGAAAAGCCATAGCGAAGCCTTTACAGGATTTGACTTAAGAAGATATAGCCAGCATTGCACGGCCCCGATAGAAACGGGTATTACGAGCCACCCCACAGAAATCCAGAAGCGAAAATCAAAGTGATTGGGCCTTGAATGAAATATCAGAACAAATGGAATGAGCAGAATCCCGCCGATGAGCACTTGCCACCCATTGATGGCCGTGCGCGATAATTTCCATGCGACCGTTCCATAGTAAACGGAACCAATGGAGTAGGCGACCATGCTGGATCCCAGGAGCACAAGGCCAGTCAAGGAAGCATGACTTGCTTTCAGGAGTGGATACGAAGCCACCACCACGCCGATAATTCCGATCACAATGCTGGTCCACTCAATTTTTGACACGGGCCTCTTAAGCCATAAGGCGGTCATCACACTGATCAGTAAAGGATTTAATGCCACCGCAATGGAAGTAATACCCGCCGTAACATCGCTCAACGCAATGATGAAAACACCGAGATATATGGCTGTGTTGAAGGCACCAAATATCGTCAGGTGAAGCCATTCTTTTCCGTGAGGAAGGCGGTCTCTTTGCACGATCGTAGCATACCCTAACAGAAGAATTCCAGCAAGAATAAATCGTACGGTAAACAACACCAACCCTTCTGCTGAGGATAACCCGATTTTTCCAGCCGCTGCCGCAGACGCCCAAAGAACAGAGAATAGAATGCCTGTAAGAAGGTAACGGAAATACGAATTATTCATCAAGCGTGAGTCGGATGCAAGAGGCAGATGGTATCAAAGGATGGGCATATTGTTAATGGGCTCCAGCCTGATGGCGCGATAGAAAATTTCACAGCCTTCTGACTGGAGTTGAATTTTGCCTTTTATCAGAGGTATTTCGTTTCCATTCTCCAACTGCCGGGAGTGATACAGCCTCATCACCACCACGCCGTTCACAACATGAATGCTTGAATCTCCCATGCAGTATAGCTCAATGGTATTCCATTCTCCCGTAGGTTTTTCAGCGTCAGGATTTTTTATGCATCGCCGGCCTACCTCGCTGTTGTCTTTAAACGTTAAGATCGTTCCCTTCTCGTCAAACACGAACCGACCCTTATCATCTTTTATTGCGGGGATATCAAAAATGCCGCCTGCTACACCCCAATAATCCCCGCAATCAGTTTCCTGTATTTGTAGCTCTTGAGAGCGCATCCATGCCTTTGCATCGACACCATGAGGGCCCACAGCGTGATAAAGCACACCACTGTCGCGTTTGCGGTCTTTGAATGATGCGATCTTGTTTACACCCCATTTGAATTCCACCGTGAGGTGATAATTGCTAAACTCTTCTTGCGTAGACAGACCACCATAAATTTCTCCTGACACGTGGAGTGCTGGAGTTCCATCCTCGTTCACTACTGAAAAAACATGATTGGGATCATTGTTTAACCCAGGAGGGGGCACGCTGTCAGCAGCGGGGGCGATGTAAGCATCCCAACCAGTAAGGTCCCGTCCATTAAAAAGAGTTCGTTGCTTCTCATTTGAAGGTGAACAACCGGTAAACAGAAGTATTGGAAGAATAATGACAAGGAATCGAAGATAAGCCATACACTTTTTTAGGAATTTATCACGCTTGTCAGAATTAGTTTTCCTGAATAAGCTCACAAACTGTTCTTCGGTTTCAGATCAGTTTTTCTCCACATAATATCCAAAAATGATTCCCATCTCGTCTTCGCTGGTAAGCCCAAACTTCACCGGGGTAGTTTTTGTGTTATTATAGGTTATCTCCGACATCAATCCTTGGCCGACCTGGAGGAGCATGGGGGGGTCGAACCTAATGAATTGAGGATGCTGCCAGTCGGTACTAGTATAAACGACTTCACCGTTGCGGCTTCCCCCCACAATCTTAATCACAAATTTTTCACCAAGCTGATGGGTATGTGACGTAAGGGTGATCAACAAAACGTCTTTTGACATCGGAAATGTTTTCGATAGCGTGGTGCGAACCCCGGGGCTGAGGTTAATGCTTGTGTTTCCTAAATTGAGTGGTTTCGCCTCCTTCTGTACAGAAGAGGCCGCTACCGTATGAAAATTAACATTTACTTCTCCGTCAATGGGGGTTGGTTCCTTGTTCACATAATGCGAATTGAAATCCAAACCAATATTGGCCTTTAGCCTTACCGCAACACCGGGCGGGAACTCAAAATTTATGTAAGGACTTTGCGAACCGATCACATAAACATGGTATCCCATGGGTATCATGTTAACGGAGTTGAG
Organism: Cyclobacteriaceae bacterium; assembly: GCA_043776495.1. Lineage (GTDB taxonomy): Bacteria > Bacteroidota > Bacteroidia > Cytophagales > Cyclobacteriaceae > ELB16-189. Next base: position 5,011 of record JAYVRH010000804.1, on the reverse strand, counting down.
TGTGCCGTCACTGTTCCGAATGTCACGGACAACGTCTTGTTTTGGAAAGAAAATGGGAGGGATGTCATTGTTAAAGTCGTACACCACCATGTGATGGCTGTTCAGTCGCATATTGATCTCAAAGCGATTCACAAAAACATCACCGGTGGTGCCAATATTCTTGTAAACAAAAAACTCGCGTTCAAAATTAGGGGCCACCTGGAACTTGGAAAGATTAATCTGAAACCCCTTTCCAGCCTCAGGAGCGGCAAGCGGCACAAAATTTTCAGTTTGTGCAGTTTGGTCATCCAACAACGCGGCATCCGCCACAATCCCGGTCCTGGGGGCCCCGGCGATTACCCATTGCTCGATGAATTCCAACTGACCAATTGAAAGCTTCTTAAGCCCCAAGGGCATTGGATTGCCATAGTCCCTTGTGTGATGACGATCGTATAAGTGAAGTTTGTGAAGAAATAAACTTGCCTCTGCATCGAACGGCTTGACGCGCAAAAGGCCGTCCGACTGAGCATTGGCATTCTTTGATTTGACATTCACCAGATTGGCGAAGGCAACACTTTTCTCCAGCACCAATTCATGCTGCGCAAAAGTACCGTCATTTTTTGAGGCATGGCAACCCGTGGTAGCGCATGAAGGAGTTAAGATTCTTGTTTGTAAGATATCAAAGGAAGATTCAGGCGGACTTTGGTTGTCCTTACATGAATATAAGACAACTGCCAGCACAACACTTGTTACGAGGACACGGAAAAAATTACGCCGAAACATAGTCCCGAAGATAATCAAAAGTGGAAGAAAGATTTCCATTTTCAGCGATTGTACCCCTGGCCACGGTACCCTCTGCATCGTCCACCAGGAGTGGCTTCAGGACTCTATCAATCAGGTCACGGCCAAATTCTTCTGAAGCGCTCCGGGGTAACTCACAAGGCAGATTGTCGATTGCCATGACGGTAATAAACTGATCATTTGTCAACGCGGGTTGAACAGCATCTGTGAGGGGATCGTAATCATAGAGAGGATCAACAATAGATGTCGCGCGCTTGGTGCTGGGAATGGATCCGTTGATATCACAGGTAATGTCAGCAATGACTTTGATCCTAAAGCCATTGGCTTGCATGTCCTGCCGGCTGAATAGCAAAGGCGCTCTTGGATTCCAAAACGCACCAGCCAAAAGAATATCGCTCACTTTTGTGAATTCTGAAAAATGTGACTGGTATCGCTCCGGGTACTGATGAAATTCTTCCCTGTTAAAATGTCCTCCTTCTTTGCGAGAATGGTAATCGGAACTGCTGAGCTGTACATAGACCGGCTTTTCAAATGTTTGAGAAAGAAAATCGGGTGGACTGACTTTGCGGATGCCCGCGGTATCAAGGGTTTCCATTGCACCCTTGGCGACACGACCCGCGCCGGTAAGAACAATTTTTATCGGGGGCAGTTTTACTTTTCGTAATTCCAATTTCAGGTCATTGATATCAAAACATTCAAAGGCCCTTCTCAGCGAAAACCGTTTATACCTTTTTCCATATGTCCACAAGCCATTGAAAGCTCCCACAATCCCGGCATACCGGCCAAAGGCGACGAGTCGGTTACCCTGCGTGTCACGCAAGGCTTCGTAATCGATGAGGCGGATATTTTTTTTGAGGATTTCCTGAAGTAGTTTTCTATTGTATGGCTGCTTCTTGAGTGTGTGCGAAAAAAATAAATATGTCTTGTTGGAAATCAGATCGGGTATTTGGACCTCTTTAATGCCCATCAGGATGTCACATGTCTGCACATCAGTTACGACAGGGATATCCAGTTCTCTATACTCTTGATCCAGAAAGCAACGAACAGTACTTTGCTGGCAAACCACCTTGACATGTGGAAACCGCTGCATGATTTCTTCAAGCTGAAGAGGGGTAAAAGCTACCCGTTTGTCCGGTGGGATTCTTCCTTCGCGAATAAGGCCAATGGTGATGGATTGCATGATGTATAAAAATACTCACTATTGCTGTGATAATTAATTTCTGCAGCGATCTATTTTGATCTTAGGATAATTTAAGTTGATACTGATTACAACCGAACGAGGCCAAACCTCTTTACCTTTGGTGCGATGAGTTATATTATCCTTGCCTTCGGATGGGTTGTTTATTTTATTTTGCACAGCCTACTGGCCACAGATGAAGTGAGGGCATTTGCTGGCCGGCAGCTAGGAAAAGCATTTCGATTTTACCGCGTGTTCTATAGCATGATGTCTTCAGTAGGATTGGTTGGCTTGCTGATCCTAAATGGGAGCATCCACTCAGAGTACTTTTTTGACAGCGTTGGTCCGGTCCGATATCTGAGCCTTATGCTCACTACATTCGGGGTGATGACGATTCAATTAGCCTTTCGTCAATACAAGTTAAAATCGTTTTTAGGGTTTACCGCCGAGAAGAATGAGCTAAGCATCGAAGGAATTCTAAAGCACATTCGGCATCCGATTTATACAGGTCTTATACTGGTGACGATCGGATTTTTTCTTTTTATCCCCAATCTACCCTCGCTGGTTTCCTGCCTGAGCATCTTTATTTATTTGCCCATCGGCATTTATCTGGAGGAAAGGAAGTTGATTCTGATGTTTGGAGAAAAGTATGTTCTCTACAAACAGAACGTACCCGCGATCATACCAAAGTTACTTCTCCATCGTTGAACTTAACTTTTCAATAAGCTACCAAGCAGCGAGCTGGCTTCTTTGCCTCTATTGGTTCCGTAAGGTGATAAAGCCTGAACAAGTTTGCGTATGGGCATGGACTGTAACCATACTTTTCCACTTCCACGAAGGGTGGCAAGAAAAATTCCCTCACCACCAAAAATCATTGACTTCAAACTTCCCGTAGACTCCACATCAAAGTCAATGTGCGATTCAAAGGCGACCACGCATCCTGTGTCAACTCGAAGGGTCTCGTTGTTAAGAGTCCTTTCAATAACGGTACCCCCAGCGTGGACAAATGCTTTTCCGTCGCCTTGCAGTTTTTCTAAAATAAAGCCCTCACCGCCAACCAATCCTGCGCCAATCTTTCTGTTAAAGAAAATGGAAAGTTTCGTGCCAAACGCAGCACAGAGAAATCCATCCTTCTGTACGATCAATTCGTTATTACGACTGGTCGACAGATCAATGGGAATCACCGTTCCGGGATAGGGGGCCGAGAAACCTACTTTTGCCTTTCTGTTTCCACGATTGGTAAAGTGTGTCATGAACAGTGACTCGCCGGTAAGCACCCGACTGCCTGCCGACAACAGTTTATCGAAAATGCTTTGATTGGTGGATGAACCATCCCCCATCTTCGTTTCAAATTGAATTCCATCCTCCATAAAAAGCATGGCGCCCGCTTCCGCAATCACTGTTTCTAGCGGATCAAGTTCGATCTCTACGATTTGGATGCTTTCGCCTTTGATCTGATAGTCAATTTCGTGTGATTTCATATTGTCGGAATTTCTTTTTCTTAACTATTTCTTCTTTGACTTAACGGTTCCCTTTCCCTTTTTCTTCATCTCATCGTAATCTCCACGCTCTGTAAGTTTTTTGTCATCTACATTCTTATTCAAGAATTCATTGATTTTTTCAATATTCATGTTTGATCTGATCTCTCCGAAGGTATCAATCGAGACTTCCAGTCCATCGAGATCTCTATGAACCCGCGGCTTTGGTTGAATCTTTAATCCTTTTCCCGATGTTTTTTTCTTGCTCATGTCAGACTACTTTTTCTTTATAGTTTCCAATGCATAGCTAATTCTTTTCCCGACCTCAAGTGACTCAAGAATCTCGAGTGTCATCATCAAGTCAGGCCCTGAAGCGCCTCCCGTAATGGCCATCCTCAGCGCCTGTAGAATTTGTCCTGTCTTGACCCCAAGGCTTGAGGTTACCCGCTCTAACGTCTCTTTTGCCGTTTCGGTTGTAAGGTTTTTTATCGACTTGACTTCGTCCCGGTACTGACTCAACACCTTGATTGCTTCGTCATTCCATTTCTTAGCTACAACTTGTTCATCAAAGACTGTGGGCGACTGAAAGAAAAATTTTCCCTGTTGCCAAAAATCCTGAGGAAAAGTAACACGCTCCTTCATGACCGTGACAATTTTCTTCGCCTTGTCAAAGGGACATTCAATTTTTTCCTTCTTTAAGGAATCAAGCAAATAACCCACGAGTTCTTCATCAGGCTTGTTTCGCAAATATTGTTGATTGAACCACTGTGCTTTCTGAATATCAAAATGAGCGCCTGCCTTCCCGATCCTTTCAAGGGTAAATGCTTCAATGAGTTGGCCCAAGGAGAAGAGTTCTTGCTCTGTGCCCGGGTTCCAGCCTAGAAATGCCAGAAAATTGATCAGTGCTTCGGGGAGGTAGCCCGCTTCTTTATAACCAATTGCAACCTGACCGCTTTCAGGGTCTGGCCAATTGAGCGGAAAAATTGGGAAGCCCATTTTGTCGGCGTCGCGTTTGCTGAGTTTGCCATTGCCATCAGGTTTTAGTAACAGCGGAAGGTGCGCAAATTGAGGCATTTCCTTTTCCCAGCCCAGGTATTTATATAAGAGCACATGCAACGGTACAGATGGAAGCCACTCTTCTCCACGGATTACATGTGAGATCTTCATTAAATAGTCGTCCACCACATTGGCCAGGTGATACGTGGGCATCCCATCTGATTTCATAAGGACTTTGTCATCCATTTGGGATGAATCGAAAGTGACCAGACCACGTATCAAATCGGTGAGATGGATTTCTTCATTAGGAGGCACCTTGATTCGGATCACATATTTTTCTCCCGCCGATAACTTTTGTGCAACTTCATTTTCAGAGAGGGTAAGCGAGTTCCTCATTCGCAATCGCGTGACGCCGTCGTATTGTGCATTGGGTGCACTTTTACGCATGGCCTCTACTTCTGCTTCGGTATCAAAAGCATAGTATGCCTTTCTATCTTCAATCAGTTTAAGAGCATATTGTTTATATAAGTGCTTGCGTTCCGATTGGCGATAAGGGGCGTACGGTCCACCAACTCCTACG
>JAYVRH010000803.1:0-9611 GCA_043776495.1 Cyclobacteriaceae bacterium | reverse complement strand
GTATGAAGTCAAAACTTCTTGTCGGCACCTCCAAAGGACTTGTCATATTTAATTGCAGCGATCAGCATTGGTCAGTGGATGATGTGCAGTTTGAAGGTTTGCCTGTATCGCTGACTTATATCGATGAGCGTACTCAAACCTGGTGGGTAGGACTTTCGCATCGCCATTGGGGTGAAAAACTTCACTACTCAAAGGACGAGGGCAAGATCTGGAGTGAAGTAACCATTCCATCTTACCAAAATTATTTTTATAAAGAAGGTGTTCCTGCTTCACTCAAGCGTATCTGGGTCCTGCAGCATGCAGGAGTGGATCGTCCCCATGGACTGTGGTTGGGAACAGAGCCCGGCGGATTATTTCATAGCGACGATGACGGAAAGAACTTTCGGTTGGTGGAAAGTTTGTGGAATCACCCAAGCCGTAAGGATGAAAGGCAGTGGTTCGGTGCCGGCAAAGATTATCCGTTCATCCATTCCATTGTACTCGACCCCAACCATAGCGATCACCTGTACGTCGGGATTAGCTGTGCAGGAATTTTTGAAACACTAGATGGCGGACGAAGCTGGCAGGCGCAGAACAAAGGTCTGAAAGCAACCTATCTACCCAACCCCTCTGCCGAAATGGGGCACGATCCCCATCGTCTGATCATGTGCACACAAAACACAAACGTAATCTGGCAACAAAATCACTGCGGAATTTTTCGCACCACCAACGGAGGTCAATCCTGGGATGATGTCAGCGGCGTAGATGGATTTCCACGTTATGGCTTTGCACTCGCCATCGATGAAAAGAATGAAAATGTGGCCTGGGTGGTCCCCGCACAGAGCGATGAGAGAAGAATACCCGTTGACTTAAAACTTACTGTTTGCAAGACGACTGACGGCGGCATGACCTGGCAATCCAAAGCCCGTGGACTTCCAAAAGCCAATGCCTTCGACCTTGCGTTGCGTCATGCACTCGTGAGAAAAGGAGGCATTCTTTGTTTTGGCACCACCAACGGAAATGTCTATGCTTCGCACGATGAAGGGGAATCCTGGTTGGAGCTTTCAAAAAATCTGGCTTCTGTTAATTGTGTGTGGTTAAGTTAATGGGTCCTCTCCTTTGTTGGTGTTCCGCTTCAACAGGTGCAGAACACCAACAACGGCAAAGAATCCTCGCTTCCGTCCTCCAATTGCTGTATTTCTCATCCATACCATTCCTGTACACCCGTTTCAAGGCCCCGTATTTCCACTTTCAATTCACCTATTTTCTATTTAGCTTACCTACTCTTCTGACAGTCTTTATTTCTCACCACTAAAATTCTGTTTATGATCCCTGCTCAATTTGATTACTCATCGCCCTCAACGCTTCAGGAGGCACTGGCCTTGTTGAAGCAACATGGCGATGAAGCCAAGATCCTCGCGGGTGGACATAGCCTCATCCCCATGATGAAGCTCCGGCTCGCTTCCCCAGGACATTTGGTCGACATCAACAACATCCCCGGCCTTTCTTATATCAAGGAAGAAGGGGGGTTCCTCAAAATCGGAGCCCTCACCCGTGAAGTCATGCTGGAGGATTCCGATATCATCCGCAGCCGCTATCCAATTTTCACAGACGCCTCCAAACTTATTGCCGACCCGCAAGTAAGAAACATGGGCACCATCGGCGGTAACATCGCTCATGGCGATGCAGCGAATGATCATCCCGCCGTGTTGCTGGCACTCCGTGCTGAAGTGGTGATCTCAGGGGCGAAAGTAACACGCACTGTGCCGATCGATGAATTCTTTTTCGGATTTTATTCCACCGCGGTGCAACACGATGAAATCCTCACTGAAATCAGAATTCCTGTTCCTCCCAAAGGAAGTGGCGGTGCTTACCATAAGCTTGAAAGAAAAGTGGGAGATTATGCTACCGCCGGCGTTGCTGTTCAACTCACTGTGGATGGTTCAGGAACTTGCACTGCGGCAGGCATCGGCCTCACCAATGTGAATGCCACTCCCCTTCGTGCTAAAAAAAGCGAAGATGCCCTGAAAGGAAACAAGCTCACAGAAGCCGTCATTGAAAAGGCGGCACAATTGGCCGGACAGGATTGCAACCCATCAAAGGATCTACGCGGCGATGTGGAATTCAAAAGGGCAATGATAAAAGTACTGACTAAGCGAATGATTTTAAAAGCAGCCGGTCGCGCCAAATAATTCAAAATATTCAAACCATGCAAAAAGAAATTACTGTTACCATCAACGGAGCCAAGCATAACCTCACGGTGGAGCCCCGCCTCCTCCTGGTCCACCTCATCCGCGAAAACCTGAACCTCACCGGCACACACATTGGCTGCGACACCTCCAACTGCGGAGCTTGCACGGTGCTGCTCGATGGAAAATCTGTCAAGTCATGTACCATCCTTGCGGTACAGGCTAACGGCAAATCCATTAAGACGGTCGAAGGCCTTGCCACGGCCGAAGGATTGCATCCTCTGCAAGAGGGTTTTAAAGAAAACCATGCTTTGCATTGCGGCTTCTGTACACCGGGCATGATGCTGCGTGCTGTCGAACTACTGGAGAAGAATCCAAACCCAACAGAAGATGAAATCCGCTGGGGCATATCGGGCAACCTCTGCCGATGCACGGGATATAACAATATCGTGAAGGCCATCAAGTACGCCAGTGCCAAGAACAGGGGTGTGGCACTTCCCTCTACCGAACCAGAATTTGTGTAACCATACAAGAAAAAATAATTCTTATGATACAACCGCTCAAAACATCGAAAGAGATCAGTGGCATGGGTCACTCCATGAAGCGCAAAGAAGACGGCCGTTTCATTCAGGGAAAGGGTCACTATGTGGATGATATAAAACTGGAGGGCATGCTTTATATGGATATCGTGAGAAGTCCCTATGCCTATGCGAAAATAAAAAAGATAAATATCGATAAGGCCATGAAGGTGCCGGGAGTCGCTGCCGTGATCACTGGTCGCGATTTGGAGAAATATAAACTTCATTGGATGCCGACCCTGATGGGTGATACTCAAATGGTGCTCCCCACCGACACGGTGATGTATCAGGCACAAGAGGTGGCAGCCGTGATCGCTACCAGTCGCTATGCCGCCGCCGATGGTGTGGAAGCGGTGGAAGTAGAATACGAGGTCATGAAACCCGTGATGGATCCCTTCAAAGCAATGAATAAGGATGCTCCCGTTTTGCGCTCCGACAAACCCGGCAAAACCGACAATCATATATGGCATTGGGAAGTGGGCGACAAGGCCAAGACCGACGCGCTCTTCAAGAAAGCTGAAGTGACCGTGAAAGAACAAGTGTACCTGCCACGGATTCACGTTGCCTCTATTGAAACTTGTGGTTGTGTGGCCGACTATCATAAAGTCGACAACCATTTAACGATGTACATGACAACACAAGCACCGCATGCCATTCGCACGGTGATTGCATTGGTCGCTGGTCATGTGGGCTTAACAGAGGAAAAAATCCGCGTGGTGTCACCCGACATCGGTGGGGGCTTTGGAGGTAAAGTGCCTGTGTATCCGGGATACGTCATCGCTATTGCCGTGTCATTCCTGGTTGGTGCACCGGTGAAGTGGATTGAAGACCGGACCGAAAATCTTCAGGCCGACTCTTTTGCACGCGACTATCATATTACGGTGGAGATGGCTGGAACCAAGAAAGGAAAAATTCTAGGCACCCGATTCAAAGTGGTCGCTGATCATGGATATGCAGATGCCCAGGCGGCACCTTCCAAATTCCCGGCAGGGTTGTTTTCTATTGGCACAGGCTCGTACGATTACGACACCGCATTCATGGAAGCGGATGCAATCTATACGAATAAACCTCCTGGCGGCGTAGCCTATCGTTGCTCCTTCCGGGTAACGGAAGCCGTGCATGCCATCGAACGCATCACCGACAAGTTTGCCATAGCCGTGGGCCAGGACCCTGCCGCACTGCGGATGAGCAACTTCATCAAGAAGGACCAGTTCCCGTGGAAGTCCCCCACTGGATGGACTTATGACAGTGGGGATTATCACCAGGCTTTGAAAAAGGCAATGGATGTGATCGGATACGACGCACTCCGGAAAGAACAAGTGGAGAAAAGAAAGAAAGGTGAAATCATGGGCATCGGAATCTGCAGCTTCACAGAGATTGTAGGAGCTGGTCCTTCCAAAGATTTTGACATTCTGGGCATCAAGATGTTTGACAGCGCCGAGATACGGGTCCACCCTACCGGCAAAGCCATCGCAAGGTTTGGTACCAAATCACAAGGCCAGGGACATGAGACCACCTACGCGCAGATCATCGCCGAAGAGTTGGGGATCCCTGCATCAAACATTCAGATAGAAGAAGGCGACACCGATACTGCGCCTTATGGATTGGGAACGTATGCCAGCCGCAGTACACCCACAGCAGGAGCGGCCGCCGTCATGGCTGCACGTAAACTAAGAGATAAGGCGAGAAAGATTGCTGCGTACCTTCTTGAAGTAAGCGAAGCAGATTTAGAATGGGAACCGGGCAAGTTCTTTGTGAAAGGAGCACCACAGAAAATGAAGACCATCCAGGAAATTGTTTTCGCTGCCTACACCAACCATCCTCCGGGCATGGAAGCAGGCTTTGAAGCCACCCACTATTATGATCCTCCCAACCTTACTTTCCCCTTCGGATCTTATATCTGTGTAGTGGACATCGACACGGAAACCTATGAAATTAAAGTAAGGCGGTTTGTCGCCATTGACGACTGTGGAAATATTATCAACCCGATGATCGTGCAGGGACAAGTTCACGGTGGTCTTACACAAGGTATTGCTCCGGCGATGTATGAGGAATTCATCTATGACGAAGAAGGCAACATCCTCAATGGTACCTTCATGGATTACCTCGTGCCGACGGCGGTAGAATCTCCACACTGGGAAACGGGCCATACGATTACACCGTCACCACATCATCCTATTGGAGCGAAGGGTGTTGGAGAATCACCGACAGTAGGGGCGCCGCCGGCGATTGCCAACGCGATCATTGACGCCCTTTCACCGTTCGGTGTTACCCATTTGGATATCCCGATTACGCCGTATAAAATATGGAAGGCGATGAAGGAACTGGGGGCGGTGAAGGCATGACGTCCTTGCCTGACGGTAGGCAGTGACTGCGCTCAGACTTCGGCTGCGCTCAGTCTGACTGGCTGTCGATGGGGACTTCGCATCATCAGATTGAGCGAAGTCGAAGTATCAACCAAGGGTGATGGTCATACTGAGCGAAGTCGAAGTATTGATCAAGGACGATCGTCACACTGAACGAATTCCCTACCTGCCGATAAGCAGGGAAGAAATAAAACAATATCATGAAAACAACGATTGAAAAAGAATTTCAACTGGAAGAACCCATCGCAAAGGTGTGGGAGTATTTAAGTGATCCGACGAAAATAGTAAACTGCGTACCCGGAGCTTCGCTTACAGAAAAGATTGACGACCGGAATTACAAAGGCCAGGTCGCAACTTCTTTTGGCCCGGTAAAAGCACATTACAACGGGGAAATAAACATTGCTGAATTGGATGTCGTCAATCATAAAATGCTTTTAGTGGGTAAGGGCGTGGATTCAAAAGGAAAAGGGAGCGCCGACATGACCATGAACGGGGTGTTGACAGAAGCAGGAGGAGCCACCATCGTCAAATTTATCATGGATATTTCCATCAGTGGTATGCTGGCGCAGTTCGGTTCCCGACTTATTAAAGATGTATCCGACCAAATGCTGAATCAATTTGTTAACAACTTTAAAGAAACCCTGAAGGGCAACGAAGTGGACAACACAATGAAGGCATCTTCCGTCATTGGCACCGTACTCAAGAGCAGCATCGGTGGCATATTCAGCGGCGGAAAAGAAAAGGAATAAAAGGAGAATTCATGATCCAATCGATTTCTGATCTCACTTCGTCGTTTGACAAGCTGGGCTACGTGGTGGATGAGGAGTTGGCCACTGTTCTCTTCCTGATGACTAGTTTGCAGAAACCCCTGCTCCTGGAAGGGCCGCCCGGAGTTGGAAAAACAGAAGTAGCCAATATTCTCTCTGCCCATCTGAACACAGAACTTATACGGCTTCAGTGCTATGAAGGACTGGATGTTCACTCCGCCGTATATGAATGGAATTACCAGAAGCAATTGCTTTCCATCAAGATTCAGGAAAGCAATCAAAAGACAGATCAGGAAAAAGAGAAACATATCTTCGGAAAGGAATTCCTTATGCCCCGTCCTTTGTTGAAGGCCATTCTCAACCAGGAGCAATCACCCGTGCTCTTGATTGATGAAATCGACCGGTCGGATGAAGAATTTGAAGCTTTCCTACTCGAATTATTATCCGTCTTCCAGATTAGCATCCCTGAATTCGGCACCATCAAAGCCAGTCATCGTCCACTGGTGATCCTCACTTCCAACCGGACGCGTGAACTCAGCGATGCGTTGCGCCGCCGCTGTCTATATCATTGGGTTAACTACCCCTCCATCGAAAAGGAACTTCACATCATCGGGAAGCGTTTACCTGACATTGACCAGAAACTTTCGCAACAAATTGTAAGGACTGTGAATGCTTTGCGGAAAATGGAATTGGAGAAATCTCCCGGCATCTCTGAAACGCTGGACTGGGCGCTGAGTCTTCATGCGCTGGGAAAGAAAACCCTGGATGAGACATCCTTTGCTCAAAGTATTGGCGCGGTGCTGAAGTCACATGGCGATATCGAGAGAATCAAATCCGGCGGACTCGCCACATTGATAGAAGAATCATAACATGATATGGTAGAGGGGGGCTTTCGCAGCTATCACAGCATTACAGAATCCATTTTAGGATTTGCCTCTTTTGCACGCTCCCATGATTTCAACGTTGGCATCCACGAGGTACAGGAAGCCTTGACAGCTTCTTCGACCGGGTTGATCCAGGAAAAGAAATCATTGCAGTACGCGCTCAAAGCAATTTTTTGTGGCAGCGCTGAAGACACCCTCCGGTTTGACGATCTCTTCGAAAGCTATTGGCAAACTTTAAAAGATAGCCTCAAGAGCAGCATTGAAATCAAAAGTCGGTTGCCCAGGGCAAACCAGGCCGTACGGTCACTCGTCTTCATGGGAAAAGGGAAGGCCGGCGAAGAAAAACCCGAAGAAGACACGAAAAATGTTTCCGGCGCCAATACGCAGGAAAGACTTAGGAAAACTGACTTCTCACGTGTATCGGATATTGACAGCGCCCACCTGGAAAGACTCGCCATGGACCTCTGGCGTCAGATGGGCAAAAGACTGAGGCGTAAAATGAAGAACTCTACCACACAAGGCACGCTTGACATCCGTCAGACCATCCGGAACAATATATCCAATGGTGGCTCAATGCTGGAACTCTGCTTCAAAGATAAGAAGCCCGAAAAATACCGGCTCGTAATACTTCTCGATGTGAGTGGCTCCATGGACAAGTACAGTTTCTATCTCCTTCGTTTTATCCTCGCTTTACGCGAACACTTTCAAAACATTGAAGCTTTTATCTTCAGCACTCAACTCGTGCGCATCACTGACTTTCTTCGCATCAAAAATCTTGACAGTGTGTTGACTTTTCTCTCGAAAGGAACCGATCACTGGTCAAGCGGAACGAAGATCGGCGCATGCCTTCATGAATTTAATGCAACTTTCGCCAAGCGTGCATTGAATGGCCGTACGATGACGCTCGTGCTAAGTGATGGTCTTGACACCGGTGAGCCGGAGTTGCTGGCGAACGAATTGAGTAAAATAAAACGAAGGAGCCGCCGGTTGATATGGTTAAACCCATTGAAGGGAACGGAAGGGTACCAGCCGCTGGCCCGTGGTATGAAAGCGGCGCTGCCGGAAATTGATGTTTTCAAATCGGCCCACAGCCTTGAAAGTATACTTGAACTTGAACGATATTTAGCTGATGTCTGACGATGGCGCGGCGCTTGTGCGCGTGCCGGTGCGAGCTTAATAGTGATGAAGTTTTCTCAGATTTGAATAAAAAATTGGTTGGTCATTTTACAGGAGAATATGGATAATGGATTATTTGTTTTGTTCGCACCGGAACGCGCTACAAGCGCGCTCCACAACTTGAACGATATTTAGCTGATGTCTGACGAATTTTTAGAGCAATACAACAAACTCTACCAGGAGAAGGTACCGTTCGCTACCGCCATTGTGGTCAACCGCGTGGTACCTTCTAGTGGAAAGCCCGGAGACCGTGCCATCATCATGCAAGATGGAACCATTCATGGATGGATTGGTGGTGGCTGCACGCGTGGGATTGTGCTGAAAGAAGCACTGCTCGCCATTCAACATGGCAAACCCAGACTCGTCAGCATCACCCCGGATTCGGATAAGGCAGTTGCCAAGGGTGTCATTTCTTATAACATGACCTGCCAGAGTGGTGGCTCTGTGTCAGTTTATATTGAACCGGTGCTACCGCGTCCACAGATCATGATCCTCGGTAAGTCGCACATTGGCATGGCGCTCTTAAAACTTGCAAAGGCCACAGGCTATCAGGTGACCGTCATTTCAAAGGGCGCTGAGAAAGTGGCGTTCCCTACGGCTGATAAAGTGATTGACGACGACATCGTGGAAAAGTCGATGATATCACCGTCTACATTTGTGGTGGTCTGCACTCAAGGAGAGAATGATGGTCAGGCATTATTTCAGGCAATACGATCTGGTGCTACCTATGTTTCATTTGTCTCAAGCCGTCGAAAGGCCAACGCCATTTACAATGATTTGCAAAAGAAAGGCGTCACCGTGGAGGAATTACAGAAGGTGAAGACTCCTGCCGGCATGAACATCAATGCCAAACTTCCCGAGGAGGTGGCGATCAGCATTCTCGCAGAAATCATTTCTATTTTCCGAAAGGAGACAAGCAAAGAAGATCTTATCAAGGCGGAATCCAAACTAAACATGGATGAGTACTTCGTCAATCCTGTATGCAACATCCCCATTCAGAAAAGTACCGCCAAGCATATCATTAAGCATAAGTCTATTGACTACTACTTTTGCTGTGATGGCTGCAAAGTTTCCTTCGAAGCAGACCCTGAGAAATATGCAGTGAAAAAAAGTTAGCGGACTGGCGACTTGAAGATTTACGATTTTGGGTTTGCGATTTACGTGCCCACAATAATAATCGTAAATTGTAAATTGTAAATCGTAAATCATAAATTATGAAAAGACGCTCATTTCTTAAAACTTCTCTGCTGAGTGCTGGAACTTTGATCGCCGGTCGCCACCTTCTGGCAAGCTCTATAAAAAACCCAGCCCCTGTCAATAAGCGTGAGCGCATGCTCCAATGGCTGGAGGGTAAATCTGAGCCGGGTTATACACCGTCAGCATTCTTCTTGCACTTTGATGATCAACACAAAGTAGGCGATGCAGCAGCCACAAAACACCTGGAGTTCTTCCGTTATACCGACATGGATTTCGTTAAAATCCAATACGAGCAGGAATATACGCCGGTCGATTTTCTAAAGAAGCCTTCCGACTGGTCGAAGTTGAATCCAAAAAAACTTGATTTCTATGAACCCCAGCTAGAAACTGTGCGGAGGATTGTGAATTCAGTAAAGAAAGAGGCCTTGATCCTTATGACCCTGTATTCACCATTTATGTGGGCTGGTCATTGTGC
>JAYVRH010000802.1:0-2864 GCA_043776495.1 Cyclobacteriaceae bacterium | reverse complement strand
AACCGGGTTTCCCAGATTCTTCTGAATTGGTTTAACCATTTATCAATCTCTTTCATTTTTTTAATTTCACGGGAATACTAAATTCCCCTGCCTTCTTGTTCCTGTTTTATCAGTTCGCATTCTGTAAGTATTCGAAGGTGTTTGGAAACCGCTTGCCGGGTGGTGTTGAAATTTTCGGCAATGGTGTTTGGCGTCATTGCCTGCAACGCAATTAAAGTGATTATTGCCCGTCTTGTCGGGTCGGCTATTGCCTGAAAGATATCTCTTCTCATAATTGCCTGGATTTATGGTCAAATGCATTCGAATGGTATATTATTTTATGCTCGTTGGTTTCCAACACATTATTCTAGCGGTTAGTCCAACATCTCACACGTAAAGCCATACTCTTTTACAAGTATCATTATCCTAAATGCCTCCATACTGTCTCCTTCAACCTTAAGCACCCTATCACAATCGGACAAGTCAAAATTGATTTTAAACGATGGGAATGCTTCAGACAGAATACAAAGCAGCATTTTGCTTTGTGTCTTTTTATGAACATTTGCTTTAAAAGCCTCAACCATTTCTTAACAAATTACTTCTGATGCCATCTGCATTTTCTTCTCTGAAGTTGCCCCCAACCATGTTTGAGCAACTGTTCGGTTGCAAACATATGTGCAACTATTCGGTTTCGCAACATTTTTTAAGAATTTTTTCAGCTTGTAAAAGAGGGTCAGACTAATCCTGGCTGCGAATTTTCCGGGATGGGAAATCAATTCACCTATCAGCCTCGCGGCTAACTTTCTTGCTTTCGGAGCGGTAAGGAGCGTTATTTATTAGCAGGAGTTGCGTCAATACCAACCCACAATCGCGACTCATTTTCCCTCAATGCCTTTGTCCTAAGTTCTTGTCCCTGGCCGTGGGAAGCGGATCATGAAGTTATTCTAACCATTTTTAACGTTTGCTCGTAACTTCATAGCCACCGTTTTTCATCATTGTCGGTTAGTATTTACTCCTTTAGTCAATTTATTTTCAAATACCTTGTCCTTTAGAAATCCAAGCGTTAAAGTCATTTGATAATCGCATTCATTGTTTTGGGCTTTTAGGATTTTTTACTATATCTATTTGGGTTAGAACACAAAATTCTTCTGATATGAGACAAATAACTCTGTTTTTGCTGATATGGTGCTTTGGCCTTGCCGCACGAGGTCACGATCCTGAAAACCAAGTGAGAGTTGATATAGCAGGTGGTGATTCCTACGAAATGATAAATATAAATGATTTACTGGGTGTGTGGAGAAGTACCACTTCAATCAATCCCACGTCTATTCGTAGCACTGCGCCTGAAAGCTTTGTATCTATCAACAATGGGCGGGGGGTGATTATAAATGACTCCTGGAAGGAGGATTATACAAATAAAATGAGAAACTGCACTTGGGCTGTCGTGGACTCAAACCTTTTTCTACTGTCGACGGACTTGGGCAAAACAGAAATTGAAATCGTCAAAGTTGGAAAAGGTGAATTCTATGAATTCATGTTAAATCAGGTTACGTATAGAAAACTTGTGAACCGCTCTGATAAAAAGTCAGGTAAAAAAATATAAGCCAGCTCCTTTCCAGCCTCAATCGATCCGATCCTGTCGGCCATACCCAATACGGTCGCATTGGTCATCTCCTCCTCCCCAGAGTCTACCGCCTCCTTATGGCGCGCGTTTGCAACGCGTGCCCTTGCGGACTACGTGCGAAGCCTTGAAGCCGAATTACCGCTGCCAGGAACTTCAATCGTTGGACGCGAATAAATTCTATTGCAAGGAATCCTGTTCGGTTTGAATAATAGTCTCCTGCACCCTATATTTTCTAACGAGAACTACTTCCTCAATCTCAGAACAATGTATAATACATCCTTAACCCAAGCGGGAGCATTGGGGTCTTTCGAGGTGAGGCTGCCGCTGTTTAGTTCGGCCATTACGAGAGCGGTTTCACCGGTAGTTGTCAATCAGATAAACTTTTGTAAAAAGAGAGAAGTTCCCTTTCAGGTAAGTCAACCCCATTCTGTAACGGTGCTCAATGATGGGTTCGGCAACGTCATGCCCGCCTTCGGCCACGCGTTTCTTCACGCGGTTGTAGTTAATTTCAAGGAAGGAAGTGCATAGAAAGAAGAGCATGACTTCATATCCTTTCCTGGTCATGGCCGTAATCCAGTCGTAGTCCTTCTGGGTTGCCAGATTGCTCTCAATCATGAAGTCGGCCATCTCACTGAGATACGATGCATTTTTCGCGCGCGCGATGACATCGGCCTTCACAAAGTTCTCGGCTGTGTACATCCCCGGAAGAGGGCGGGTAATCAAGTCAACGTTCAGCCTGCGGTCGGTGCTGTCACCGAACGCCAACGTAGGTCAATAAATCACCTCTAAGACAAATTATCAGGTAAACAGGAGCAGACTATAACCGCTTTCGATAGCCTGTATCTAAGAACATTTGTAAGATTATCATTTCCCTCCTCCCCAGAGTCTACCGCCTCGGGGACTCTGGGGCACACCAGATGCCTTCATTCATTCTTATACACCACCCCATCCTTCATCACAAACGTTACCTTCAGCATTGTCTTGATATTTTTTAATGGATCTTCATCTACGGCAACAATATCTGCCCACGTCCCCGCTTCGAGCGATCCAATCTTATCTGACATTCTCAACAAGGTGGCATTGGTCATCGTAGCGGTTTGAATGGTCTCCATCGCCGGCATCCCCGCATCCATCATGTGTCCGAATTCACGCGTATTCTCGCCGTGTGGAAATACACCTGCGTCCGTACCGAACGCCATCTTCACGCCGCGCTTGTACGCCAATGCGAAAGCAGCTTTATCCTGTGGCCCGATGTTCAGTG
>JAYVRH010000801.1:0-2865 GCA_043776495.1 Cyclobacteriaceae bacterium | reverse complement strand
GCGGCATTAGGTTAATCTCTTAGTGTGAACCAATTTTGTAAAGAATTCGTGTTAACAAAGATAACAGGACTTTGCCAGAGTCGTCGTCAGTAGAGTATTTTAGCTGCTAACAGGTTGTGATTTTGGCCGAAGACCAAGCACAGTTTTCTTAAATCCAGAAATTAATCCGTTTAATGGGAGAGGTTCACATTCAAAAGCTTCATACCCTCACCGGTCATCGGGATTGTGTTTATGCATTGGAGCGTTCCAGCGAGCGATCTGTTTTTTTCTCCGGCGCCGGTGATGGAATGGTCGTGAAGTGGGACCTTGAGCATCCGGAAAACGGTGAGAAGATTGCACAGGTTCCGAATTCGATTTATGCCATGCATTATTTGGCAGACCCGGATGCCTTGGTTGTGGGCCAAAATTATGAAGGAATCCATCTGTTGGATTGGAGGAACAAAAAAGAAATCGCTTCCTTGAAGTTGGGAACGGCGGCAATTTTTGATATCCAGACCTATAAGAATGAATGTTTGATAGCATCTGGAGACGGATCGGTTTATGTAGTAGGGATCGACAACCTCACCATCAGGAAGCACTTGAAGCATTCTGAAAAGAGTGCCAGGACCATTGCCATCAATCCAGCAGTTGGTGAAATGGCCGTTGGCTACAGCGATCAATTTATCCGGATTTTTCGCCTGGATGACTTCTCGCTCAAGCGGGAGTGGGTCAGTCATTCGAACTCTGTCTTCACCCTTACCTATACGCCTGATTTTAAGGTTTTGCTGAGCGGGTCCCGGGATGCCCGCCTCAAAGCATGGAATGTGGAAGCAAATTACAGCCTTCAGCAGGAAGTGGCAGCCCACTTGTATGCCATCAATCACATCGAGTTTAGCCCCGATGGCAAACATTTTGTAACTTGCAGCATGGATAAGTCGGTCAAAGTCTGGAACACGGACGACTTGACGCTACTGAAGGTGATCGACAAGGCCCGGTATGCTGGGCATGGGACATCGGTAAATAAGCTGCTGTGGTCCTCTTTCAACAATCAGTTAGTCAGCGCCAGCGACGACCGGACAATATCCATTTGGGACGTAATTTTTTAAACTCAACACAAACCTCTACGTCATGAAGATCACACCACTCGAAATTCGTCAAAAGTCTTTTGAACGCACCCTTCGTGGTTACGACAAAGACGAAGTCAATGCTTTCCTTCTATCACTCTCCCAGGAGTGGGAGCGCATGAACGATGAGACGAAGGAACTTAAATTGAAATTAGAAACCAGTGAGCGCGAAGTCGCGAAGCTAAGAGAAGTAGAGACCTCTCTTTTCAAAACATTGAAAACGGCTGAGGATACCGGGGCCAATGTGGTCGACCAGGCAAAGAAGGCAGCTGAGCTTCACCTGCGGGAAGCACAAATCAGGGCGGAGGCGCTTCTCAACGAAGCCAAGGACAGGGCAAAGAATACCCTGGAGGAAGCGGACGCAACTGCAAAGCAGGTGCTGGCAGAAATGGAAGACAACCTCAAAGATTTGGTTCAGCAGTACAAGGCGGCGGAGTCGCATCGCAACAATCTGATGGATGACCTGAAACGATTGGCGCATGAAGCATTGGACCGGGTGGAGCGCGCCAAACAGTCTTCGAAGAAATTTAATGCTGATGATCACTTGACCTTTGCGAAGCGGGAAGTAAAAAAATCCGTTTCCCCCAACGAGATGGAAAATAGGCGACTTCGTGTTCAAGCGGAAGCCCCTGCAAAATCTCCTGCCCCTGCACCAGAACCAGTGCGATCTTTCTTTGATGAGGTTGCATGACCGGAAAAGTCATTCTTGAAGGCCTTGAGTTTCATGCCTATCACGGTGTGTATGCTCATGAAAGGTCTTCTGGAAATAAATTTGAACTTGATGTTGTAATTGAAACTGCATTTGGGGAATCCGCTTTTCAGGATGACCTTTCGGGGACGATCAACTACGAAGAGGTTTATGCCGTGGTAAAGGCTGAGATGGAGAAGCCGTCAAAACTATTGGAACGGGTAGGGCATTCCATCGCTGAAAGAATCCTGGCCACTTTTCGGGAAGCGATTTCTGTTCAGATTAGCATTTCGAAATTTAATCCTCCTATCGGTGGGGTTTGCCGCAAGGCTTCCGTGACCATTAACAAAAGCCGGTAATCTTATTTTGTCATGTTTCTACAACAAGACCTATAATAATTCGACACCCTTCGGGGTCGACTGGAAATTGACGCATACCCTATTAAAGTTCAATCCCTTTGGGATTGTTCTTATTGACTCCGAAGGGGTCAAATGTTAAATCGTATGGTGCCCTAAAATAAACTTACTACCCCAGCGGGGTCAAACAATAGAGTTGTAGATCTGATCATGCTTGAATAAGCATGACAAAACTATTGCCCAATTAAAGCGCGAAATAAATTAGAGGACTTGCTCGACAAACATAAACCCCCTCGCGTCAGCACCTTCATAGAAATCCACTTCTTTGCCAATCACATACATCGTGTGTTTTTTGTCAACATATACCTGGATTCCATCGATTAAGTAGGCCAGGTCTGATTGTTTCATTTTATCAAAGCCGATGATGAGTTTAGCTCCTCCACATCCGCTTCCACCACGTATGCCGATCCGAAGACCGTAGTCTGCCGGGATGTTTTTCATCGACATAATCTTCTTAACCTCCTTGGCGGCTTTGGATGAAAGGGTTACTGGTTTCACCTGATCAAACATGAGTTTTGCGCTCTTCTTTTAGATAAGTTGCAATGAGAAGTATTTTATCGACGGTTTGCTCAACACAGGCCGGGATTTGATCTTTAGGAGGGCTATCAAAATTAGCTAATTTTTAAACACCTTTGCTGAACAAAAAATTCTATGGATG
>JAYVRH010000800.1:0-2867 GCA_043776495.1 Cyclobacteriaceae bacterium | reverse complement strand
TGTTTTCTTGTATTGACCAGAGTCCACATAAACAAACTTACCGGTATTGACATTCACACTGTCAATGAGAACCATTTGATTTTCGGGCTGACCTTCTGTGCCGCGATAGATTAAGTGACGAGGATATTTCTGACTTTGATTTGACCACGGCACATTGGCCGACCAGTTAAGTTCAATCTGTTTGAATTGTGGCTTGGCTTCCAGCCTTACAGATGAGGCGATCGCAGAAGTGTCGATGGGTTGGTTTGATTTATCATATAAAACAATCCTGTAGTTAAAGGGAAGTTCCTGGGTGTTGAAATCCGAATCCGTGTATGTCGAGTCAGAAATGGTACCAGGATGAGGACTTACAATTTTTGAAGTTCCGGAAAAACCTTCAGCACGAAATACTTTGTATCGGTATGGCGGGGGAAACTGAGTTTTGCTAATATCAAAAGGAGACCTCCATTTCACCGTAATCTTCCCAGCGGTGGGACTTGTTTTGTCAACGGTGACATTGGTGACGACGGGCGCATCGGCGATGATGGGTGCCATGCAAGTATCTCTGGAAACATAACTCTCACCTCCGCCCGGCGTAGGGAAGACTGCGAGCAGCCGATAACAATATTTTGCTCCCACGGCGAGGCCTTTACCACCATTGGTGTCAGTGTATTTAGTTTGTGATACGGGTACCTCGGCTATCTTGGTAAAGCCAAGGAAGTCTGGTATGCCAGTCACACACACAGGCGGTATAAATGGGTATGCATCAACCCGTCGCCATACCTGCATCACCTGAGCGTTTGAACATGGATAAGGTTTCCATTCGAGGTTGGCCTGCCGTTTGGCGGGAACTACCTTAGCATCTTTCCATTTCGGCGGAGGACCCACCACACGGATATTCCATGTCTTGAACTGAACAAGTTTAGGTCCCTTCAATGGACTGTCTGTGATCTTAAACACGACTTGATAAGGTTGCTCTTTTACGTGCTCACATCTTGTATTCCAGGTGAAAACTATTTTTGCCAATTTTGATGGCCCAGTGGCCTGGTTCTTGGTAGGAAAGGGGGTGTATGTGGCTGGTGAAGGTTGGATGGTGAGTACCTGAGAAAACGCTTCAATCTTAACACTATCATTGTCTGGATCAGTACCGAAAATTTCAGCAGAAACTTTAGCCCCTGCCTCCACACATATATCAGGTGGTATTTTTAATTCCGGGCGCTTGTTCTTACAGTCCTCAACGATGATTTGCATATCGCGGATAACATAACCCTGGTTGATCCAAATGTCACTCACCTTTCTCCATTGTCTGATGATGAAGGCGATGTTGTATTCCCCGGGCGCCCCAGGAGCATCCCAAATGATCGTACCGGTACTAGGGTTAATTTTGAATGTGGGAGGACCATTCCTCGCCTCGTTCGCTGTGCCATAATTGATCCCTACCCGATCATAAAATTCTTTTGCGTTGGGAGCGCGGTAGTTATTGACATCAATGCCCTTGTTGAGTTTAGGGATTGTGAATTCATAGGATAAACTATCTCCATCAGGATCGTAGGCACCGGGGTTGTGATACCAGGCCTGGCCAGTACATGCCTTATCAATGGGTGGCACCGTCAGCCGAGGGCTGTTGTCGCAACCGAGGAAGGGATCAATATTAACGGTGGACTCAAGATAGAAGCGGGTCTCCACCGAATTGGCCATATTAAGAATGCCGGCATTCCTGTTGGGCTCAAGGTAGCTGATCACGTATCTGCCAGGTCCCGAGTATGTATGTGTCGTGGAATATGACACAGTTCCAATCGCAGGCCCGAGGTCAGGTCGAAGCGTATTGTCTATGCTTGGTGTAATGAAAATTTTGCTCTCATCTCCAAAATCCAATTCACCATCGCCAAATTTTATTTCTGAACCTGTGTTGGTGTAAACGGTAATGGTAATAATAAAGGTAAGGCTCGTACAACTCTCTCTTTTCACCGTGATTTCCCCTGCCCTCAGGTGTGTGGCCTCAACAGAAAAGGACGCAAAAAATACCAAACACAAAACAAGAATTACATGTCGAATGCGCATCCTCACAATATTAATGTTCTTAAGAAATCAAAATTACAACAATCTCACCCGTTCTGCCGGGCAGCCCAAAGAAGAATTTCCACGCTCTTCTACAAAAAACGAATATTCATCTCAAATATTGGAATAAAGATGTCATGGCATTAAACTTTGTTGGTTTACCCTGCCCCAAATCATTGAATTCCTCCAATGAAAATTCCTTATCCCCCAGCCTGAGGTAACGCCACCGGACGAATCCTGCATCCTTTGGAATGCGGCTACCCAAATGCTACAACATATGTTCATGACGCTTTAAAAAAGAGTTCTTTTGGAAGGGAGAACCTTGGAAGAACCCCTCCATGAAAATAAGAAATGGTTCCTTATTTTAAGTGTTCAATTTCCGGCCGGTGTTTGCGCCACCCAATAAGCATTGGCATCAGGTGATAACCAGAATATTCTATTGACCGTTTTGTAATCTTCCGTTGGCTTGAGATTTCCTATTTCTTTCGGCAGGCTTTTCCTACCTTGCCTTCATGCGTGTCGTGGGGGAAATTCTTCATCCAGAATGTAAGATCACCATCTTTCATTGGAACAATCGTTACCTGATCAAACTTGAGCAAGGCCCCCTCGAGCAGACATTCAAGATTCAGGAATTCGATCTCGCTTCCGAAGCCGAAATTAAATCCATCGTAAGTGAGGCCTTCATTCAGGAAGCCCTTCAACGTTTTGAATCCATGGGGCAGGCCCTGAACGATGCCATGTCCAAAATCTGAATGTTCTCAAAGTTTCTACCTTTGACACCCAGTCTGTTAATATGGCGGAGATTTTAGAAGAAAAGAAGAATAAAAACA
>JAYVRH010000799.1:0-9651 GCA_043776495.1 Cyclobacteriaceae bacterium | reverse complement strand
CGCGAAGAAATGTTCGAGGTTCTCCACAAACCCAACGGGACAAGTCTTGTCATCGAGTACAACCAGTGTGCCTGTCCCTAACCGGCTTCCGGCCTTGGCCACCTCAGTATAATCCAACGGAATATCCATGTGTTCGTTCACCAGGAAATCTGTTGACGCCCCGCCTGGTAATGCCCCCCGAAATTTTAGTCCATCTTGCATACCTCCTGCATATTCTTCAATAAGTTCGCGCATGGTTACACCCATGGGCAACTCCCATGCGCCCGGTTTTTTTACCTTTCCGCTTACCCCATAAAGCTTCGTACCCGCATCGCCCGTACGGCTCAGCTTTTGAAACCAGTCGGCGCCATTATTCACAATATGCGGAATGTTGCACAAGGTCTCTACATTGTTAACGATAGTAGGCTTGCCAAAGAGGCCGCTCACCTGAGGGAAAGGTGGCTTCGATCTCGGTGTTGCCCGCTTGCCTTCGAGCGAATTTAGCAGAGCGGTTTCTTCACCACACATATAGCGCCCTACCCCAATGTGCAAATGCATATCGAGGTCGAAGCCGGAGCCAAGAATATTACTGCCGAGATAGCCTGCCTGATAAGCCTCCTGAATTGCTTTTGTTATTGCGGTTGCAGCAGTTTTGTAGGCCCATCGCAGGAAAACAAAAGATTCATTGGCCTGGATGGCAAAGGCCGAGAGGATCATGCCTTCAATTAATTGATGCGGGGTTTTTTCCAATAGTATGCGATCCTTAAAAGTGCCTGGTTCCATTTCATCTGCATTGGCGATCAGGTACTTTGGTTTAGGCACATTCATCGGAACAAAACTCCACTTCAAGCCAGTGGGAAAACCAGCACCGCCTCTGCCTCGAAGATTGGAATCTTTCACCAGTTGGGAAACTGATGCCGGGGTCATACCCTTAAGCGCTTTGGTCAAAGCCGAATAGCCACCAACCTGCTCGTATTCTTTGAGCGAAAGCGGCTGCTGGTTGTTGCGGATATGTTGTGTTAAGGGTTTCTCCATGATTAATATTTTAGCCACAGATTACACGGATTTACACAAATGCTAACCATCTGTGTTTATCTATGCCATCTGTGGAGAAAAAAAATATTACGTAACTCCATCTTCATATCTATTCATACTTTTTAAAAATCTCATCTAATTGTTCAATGGTTACATTTCTGTACAAGTCATTATCAATCATGAATGCCGGGGCGCAATCGCAGGTGCCCAGGCAGCAATTGGGAAGCAAAGTAAATCGGTCATCTGTGGTTGTTTCTCCAAGCGTTATTCCCAGTCGTTTGGTGATTTGCAGCTGCAGCGCTTCATAGCCCATTACCCAACAACTAATGCTATCGCAAAGTAAAATCACATGCCTTCCCACCGGCTTACGGAAAAGCAGGTTGTAAAATGTTGAAACAGAGTCCAGTGCTTCGGGAGACATTTCCATATATTCAGCCACCTCGTGCAGGGTTTCATCGGAAATCCACCTACGATGGGACTGCACAATCTTCAAAGCTTCAATACAGGCGGCCTTCTTTACCGGCACCAGATGAATGGCCCTGTCTATTTCAAGTTTTTCTTCCGTTGTAAGCATTTCTAATTTTCAAATGGTTTATTAGTTCTCAAATTCAGTTCGTTACAAATAATTTTTCCTACCGGTCAATATCTGCGAGCACATAATCCATCGCACCTAAAATACTAAGCAGGTCAGCCACAGTGTAACCGCGACTGATGTACGGAAGCATTTGCATGTGGGCAAATGATGGTGTTCGTATCCGCATTCGGTAAGGCGATGTGTTGCCATCACTGATAGCATAATAACTGTTTGCTCCTTTGGTTGCCTCGATGCAACTCATCGATTCACCGGGTGGTATCACCGGCCCCCAACTCACACCCAGAAAATGAGTGATGAGCGTTTCAATATCTTTAAGCGTATTCTTCTTTAATGGTGGTGTTGTCAACGGATGGTCAGCTTTGTAAAGGCCTTCTGGCATATTTTTCATACACTGCTCAATGATGCGCAGGCTCTGACGCATTTCTTCAACCCGCACAGTAGCCCGGTCATAACAATCTCCATTGTTTCCCGTTGGAATTTCAAAGTCAAACATTTCATATCCCGAGTATGGCCGCTTTTTGCGGAAGTCCCACTCCAGGCCGCAGGCCCTTAAGCCCGCACCTGTTACTCCCCATTCAATGGCTTCATCCTGCGTAAAAATTCCAATACCAACCGTCCTTGCTTTGAACAGAGTGTTTCGAAGAACCAGGTTTTCATACTCTTTCAGTTTAGCAGGAAAATAATCAAGGAATTTTTTTACCAAAGTTTCCCAGCCTGTAGGAAGATCCTGTGCAACGCCTCCAATTCTAAACCAGTTCGGGTGCATACGGCCACCACAAACGGCTTCTACTACATCAAACACCCGCTCACGATCGGTAAACATGTAAAACACGGGCGACAATTGCCCGACATCCTGTGAGAAAGTTCCAAACCAAACGAGGTGACTGGCAATGCGGAAGAATTCGCACATCATTACCCGGATCACCTGAGCCCGTTGAGGTACTTCTATTCCCGCCAGGTTTTCTACAGATAGCAGGTAAGCAAGATTATTATTAACGCCGCCAAGGTAATCGACCCGGTCTGTGTAAGGAATGTACGTGTGCCAAGACTGACGCTCTGCCATTTTCTCCGCTCCGCGATGATGGAATCCTATGTCTGGCACAGCATCAACGATATCCTCTCCATCCAATTGCAAAACAATTCTTAATACTCCGTGTGTTCCCGGATGTTGCGGGCCGATATTGAGAAACATGAAATCTGAATCTTCACTTTGTCTTGCCAGGCCCCACTCTTCGGGGTTGAATTGCAGTGCCGCCTGCTCACGGTCCATCTTATCATCCCATAATTGGAATGGCCCCATTTCCGTTGCCCGTGAAGGATGTTCCTTTCTTAGCGGATGCCCCTCCCATGTGAGAGGCATTAAAATTCTTTTTAAATGTGGATGGCCTTCGAATTTAATACCGAACATGTCATACACTTCCCGTTCATACCAATTGGCATTAGCCCACAGATTGGTGACGGTTGGAACGATGGGGTACTCCCCGGAAAGGGCTACCTTAAAACGGAGAAAAGTATTTCGCTCGAATGAAAAGAGGTGATAAACAAGAGTAAAATTAGTAGAGGGATAGAGAGGATCTTTTTTGCGGCTGCGTTCATCAATAGCGGTGAGGTCATAAAAAAATAAAAATGGTTTTGGTAATTCATCCTTAACAAAGATCAGAACCGGTTTTAGTTTGTCCAACGGCAGCCATAGAGAGACAATATTATCCTTTGTCTCTTGCTCGGTGAAGATATCATCACCAAACCGTAACCTAAGCTGTGCTGTTGGACCAATGTTTAATTCCACGGGTTATGAATTATTTTCCTTTCTTCTATTAATCGCTCATCATTCTACGTTTAATCTGATAACACTTTTTTTTCAATTTGAACAACTACTAAATTCCGTCAGGCGAACCGAAAGAAGTCATCCCCTTTCGTTGTTCGTATCTCCTTTCTTTTACAGAAATTTTTTCTGGTTTAATCACACCTTGTTCACCAATTACCCAACTTAGTGGTCGCCTTTCTTTACCAACGGATTCAGCCAATAACATGAGGCCTTCCATAAATGCATCAGGCCTTGGCGGGCAGCCTGGTACATAAACATCAACCGGAAGAAATTTGTCAACGCCCTGAACGACACTATAGATGTCATACATGCCTCCGGAATTGGCGCATGAACCCATGGAGATCACCCATCGGGGTTCCATCATCTGCTCGTGAAGTCGCTTGATAATGGGCGCCATTTTTATAAAAACTGTTCCTGCAATGATCATTACATCTGCCTGCCGCGGGGTTCCCCGAATCACTTCTGCACCAAATCGTGCCACATCATATTTGGGAGTCATGCTCGTAGCCATTTCAACAAAACAGCAGGATAATCCGAAATGAAAAGGCCACATTGAGTTTTTTCTTCCCCAGGCCAGGAGGTCTTGCACAGAAGTAAGAACAATATTTTGACGAATAGTTTCCTCTAAGGATCCGCTTCCCTTCACTGCTTCTGTTTGGCCCGGTTCATTTAACCACCACTTCATCCGCGTATGGTTTTTCGTGGCAATTTTTTATAGGCTTCTAAAATCTTTTTGCCATCGGGTCCAAAATCCAATGCTCCATTCCTCCATTCATATATCAGCACAACCACTAAAAGGATAATGAAAATCAATACTCCAACAAAACCATACCAACCAAGTTCATTGAAGGCTATGGCCCATGAGACAATGAACATTGTTTCAACATCAAAAATCACAAATAACATGGCGATGAGATAAAATTGAGAGGAGAAACGAAGACTTGCAGTACCCGTATTCAGAACACCGGATTCAAATGGCTCTCCAGTGGCACTTTCTTTGTGGTGCTGTCCAAACAAATAGGACAAGCCAAGGATGGCCAAAACTAAGCTTAACACGATGGCTCCGTAAACTAAGGTTGGCCATAATTGGGCAATATTACCGTTCGATTCCACCAAAATATATTTGCCTCCAGCAAATTATTTATTATGTGTAAACCAAAAAAAACCTACGTCAAAGTTTCCTGAAAAACCCGTTGGGTTGACGGACTTGAAAGTACCCTATTTTTTCAAAATAAAAAAGATTTTATGGATTTACTGGCTAAAAATTGCTCATGAGAATTTACATATAAGAAGTGATAAACAAGAAGGCATTTACTCATTTGAACTACTATATGAGCTACTATTTAGTTTGAATAAAAACTCAGGCAGCACCAGGCGAGAACATGAAGCTAAGGACTATATTAGAAAGAGTAATGGCTGTAGTTTATGGGTTGATTATTAAATTCGTTGAATCGTCCATCCTCTTGTCAAGTCGCATTAAGATTGCTTTATATCTGAATGACGAACTAGTTCTTGAAAGGTGGACAAGACGTCAGAACCATTTTCTTCTGTATTGGGGAATCGGCTCTGAAGATGCCTTCCGTGTGCATTTCTGAAGCCTCTTTTGGTGTTTTTTCACCAACAATATTTCAGCAACATGTCCATGAAGAGCACCTCCTGAGGAGTTGATTTTTGCATCAAAAAAATGTATATTTATTTACGCTTGAATTTGTAGGTCCCACTAAACTTTACCTTATGAAAAAGATTCTTATCGCCATCATCGCCATCATCGCTTTGGCTGCCACCGAAGGATTTCTGACCACACTAAATATCACAAAAGGGAAAGCCCATATGGCAATATGGGACAGCTTCTCCTATGGCAACTATGCCGGACCGACTGCAAAAACGTACCATTCATTTGCCATTCCGTTGCGCGTCGCAATGGTGAAAGAAATCGGTTCTTTCGCAATAGCCTATAGTCAAACCGATGATTTTAAGAAGAGATATTCAGAGCGCCGTGAAGGACGCAAACCACAAGGGCCAGAGCCTTATGTGCCGTTGGCGGTCATAAGAAAAAAAATGCATGACACGTACGCAGAGGGTGTTAAAGACACCGAGTCAAAACTCAACACGTATACCGGCGACACCCGAAAGATCATGGAGGAAAGTGTAAAACAACTCAAGCAAATCATAGCGGAAATTGACGATCCAAAAAATCCGTTGTATACCGCGGAGGCGGAGGTCATGATGAAAGAAGTATATGCTGAAAGGATGAAGGATTATCAAAATGATGTGGCAAAATGGGAAAAGGAGAACCCTGTTTCACCCCATGATTTGATTAAGGAGCGTTTGACGTATTTTCTTCAACTTTCTTCTACCGTAGACTTCAATGCCAAATTGAAGTTGGGACCTGATAAAAAGATGATGGTTTTCGTAAATGAAGAGTACGAGGGCAAGGATTCAGATTGGAAATATATCTTCCGTTCAGGAAGGGAAGCAACCGATGCAGCAAGGGGAGTGGCCACCCAATGGCTCGCAGAAATCAAGTAAGAGAACCTGAATCAAAGTAACAACCAAAGAATTGAGTAATGAAGAAAACAAAGATCATCTATTGGATATTGACCGGCTTGATGTCTCTCGGAATGGGGCTGGGTGCTGTTTTTAATGCAATGTCCTCACCGGAATCGGTGGAACTGGTAAGTCATCATTTGGGTTTTCCGCTCTACATAGTACCATTTGTAGGTGTCGCCAAACTTTTGGGGATTATTGCCATACTCATTCCTGGCTTTCCAAGACTAAAGGAGTGGGCCTATGCAGGATTAATGTTTGACCTCGTTGGGGCAATTTATGCTCACATTTCAATTGGAGCACCAGCATCGGAATGGGCGCCCATCTTTGTGTTGGTGGCCATTATTGCCGGTTCCTATATTTTCCATCATAAGATTTTGGGAGGAGTTGACAGTAGGCAACGCGTTGACTAACTGATGAGTGGGCCACAGCTCAGTGGAGTGCAATTGAGTACCAACTGTTTGAGGCAAACTGCCAATACCCAACGCCCAACACCCCTTTGGTACATTTGGAATGTCGGCCAAATCGATGGCTTACCTAAAAAGTTTTTGTCCCCGCCCATTCCGAAATCTGCGTCAGAAACCAGTCGTCAGCACCTTCGGTCCATTTGAAATTTGTGCGGATGTACTCCATCGTTTCTTTTTCAATGTCGGTGTACTTGCCGCCATCCGTCACTGCGCCAATCAACTTTTCGGCATCTTCTTTTGAAATACGGCCGTCTCCCTGCCCTTGCACCATTTGCTCCGCAATCTCGAGTTGGGAATTGAAGGACAATGTATGCATCATTAGTTATCAGGGATCGGACTTTAATATTTTGCCATTGAAATCATGGAGACTCAGTTGCAGCGGCTGACAGGGCTCAAGTGTCAACAAGCATCTTGTAAACTATTCCTACCCTAAAACAGCCATTTGAAAATGTGTAATTTTCGCTACATTTGCCTATTAAGTCTGTAGAGATAATAGAAATAGTCAAAATGATGGCTGAGAGTTACACAACCAAAGCAATGCGAACGATGACCAGTGAAGTAATCCAGCAATTAAAAGACACCTTACCTACCCTTACTCCGGAGGAGGGTCTAAAGTTGATAGATAAGACCTTCATCGATGGTAAGAAATTTTCTTCCTCCTTAGGAGTTGAAGATCAGGTACTCACACATTTCATTTCACACCTTAACCTGGACATTGATATTTTTACGATCGACACAGGTCGGCTGTTTCAAGAAACGTATGATCTGCTCGATCTCACTCAAAAGAGGTATGGCCTTTCCATTAAAACATACTTTCCAAGGAGCTCCGGGGTTGAAGCAATGGTGACACAGAAAGGCCCCAATAGTTTTTACGATTCGGTAACAAACCGGAAGGAATGCTGCCACATTAGAAAGGTTGAGCCGCTATCCCGAGCGCTTGCCGGGGCCACGGTTTGGATCTCTGGATTACGTGCCGGGCAGTCGACCAATCGAAACAAGATGGAAATGGTGGAGTGGGACCATAAATATCAATTGATAAAATATAATCCTTTGCTGTATTGGACAAAAGATGAGATCAAGTCATTCATCGATTTGCATAGCATCCCTGTTAATTTCCTTCACGAAAGTGGCTTTCCAAGCATAGGCTGTGCACCATGCACGCGGGCCGTACTTCCCGGCGAGGACGAGCGCGCTGGACGCTGGTGGTGGGAGGGATCAAGAAAAGAATGCGGCTTGCATGAAACTGTAAAAATTAGTGGGCAGTAGATTTTGGCCATAAATAAAGAAGAATGTTCTGCAAACCCGTAACGTTGAATTGTGAATGCGGGCATGTAAATTATTTTTTTTCGTGAATATCAACGCTTGCCGGTGCCCACGTAATCTCATCTCCTGAAATCCCCATCCGGTAATTGATCACCTCAAGTCGGAGTGGCGTCACTTTAATGAGCAGGTAACCTTCCTTTCGGTTTGGATAGAAATCCTTCCAGGCATCTTTCCATCGTTTCTCTTTTTCCGTTTGATCGTTGACAAGTTGAGCCGATCCGTAAAGGGTTACATATCCCTGATCGGCTTTGTCTGCATAGTATAGCGTAACCAGCGGATTCATTTTGATCTCAGCCACTTTGCGACTGTTCGGATTGGTGGCCATCCATATGGTAAAGTCACCTTCTGCAGCAAATGGATCCATCGTGCGTGCATGAGGCCTCCCTTTTTCATCCAATGTAATCAAGGCACAGGTCGTCGTATTTTTCAAGATGTCACGAGCAGCCGCCATCACCCTGGATTTGACAGAGTCGGGCTGTTGTCCATAGCTTGTTCCTGATAATAGGAGTGTGGTGGAAAAAAGAATAAGGATTCCTGATTTCATTTGGTTTCTAAAGGGGTGGGTTGTGTTCTATTGTTCCTTGTTAAGATCACTTTGAATTTTGTTCCCCTATCAACTTCGCTTTCGGCATGAATGCTTCCGCCCATGGCCTCGATCTGTGTGCGGGTAATAAACAATCCAATGCCCTTGGCATCCTTGCTCTCATGAAACGTTTTATAGAAACCGAATAATTTATCTCCGTACCGGGCCATGTCGATTCCCTGACCGTTGTCTTCTGCCGTGAGAGTGAGTCCATGATCAATCAATGCCGAGGTCAGATTAATTTGCAATGGACGGGCAGGTGATCTATACTTGATTGCATTGGATATCAAATTCAGAAAAATACTTTCGAGATATACTCCTGGATATGCAATGGATTCAATTTTGAAATCGCTGACGATGGTAGCCTGAGATTCCAGAATCTGACTGGACAGGATTTCCTTTGTCTTTGTCAACACTTGTTCAAAATAAATCAAGTGTCGCTCCTTGCTGATGTCTTCCTTGATCCGCAGCGATTCAATAAGGTCATTCAATGTGCTGGAAAGATGTTGGGAGACCTTTTCAAACATGCCAAACAGGACGCCTTTCTCCTCATGTTCAGCTACTTTATGCAGATGCAACAGACTGTTCAGATTGCCGACATGTGAACGCAGGTTGTGCGAGACGATGTGAGCGAAACTCGCTAACTGCTCGTTCTGATGAGTTAATTTCCTGGCTAGTTCCCGCACCTGTTGTGCCTCTTTTATTTCGGTGATGTCGTATCCCGCAGCGTAGAGATGGCCAGTCTTTTGGTCGCTGGTATACGACCATAAAAAGTGCCTTGCATTTCCGTCTTTGTTTTTCATCTGAATTTGAAATGACCCTGGCTTAGGATCCTTGGGGATCCGATCGAAAAGTTCTTTTGCTGATCCCGCATCTTCAGGATGAATAAAGTGGAAGAAAGATTGGTTGACGCCTTCCTGTGATGAGTATCCAAGCACTTTGGTAAAGGCATTAGAAACCAGCTTGATGGACCCATTTGTAGATGCTATCATCAACACTTCAGAAGATAGCGCGAAGAATTTCTTGAACTGCTCTTTCTCATCATCCAGGCGACTGATCATTTGGGCGGTAATGAGAACGATCACGGTGAACAATGCCAAAGTAGACACCATCATGAACACGGTGCCGCCTTCTGTATTATAGAGCCCTTCCTTTTCGCCCAGCACAGTTAAGAAGGCAACCACTGGATATAGAATTACCATTGGTATCATAATGCGTCGTATTAATACGCCAGCGACCTGATCAGTAAATAGCAATGAAGCCCAGCCCTTAGTTCTGTGTCTTGCAAAATAAGCGG
>JAYVRH010000798.1:0-2873 GCA_043776495.1 Cyclobacteriaceae bacterium | reverse complement strand
GATGATCATACTCTGCAGTTGCTGAGCAAGGCCACAGAAAAGGACGTGATCTTGAGCAATAATTCGCCATTGGGTATTCGCTTTCATTACCTGAAAGGTACTACTGCGGACAAGGAGAAAGCGGAGCGGATTAAAATGGGAGTGCCGGGGAGCCCATGCATTGAAAAGTATTTAGTCTCCAATACAGAATTTACTACGGAGCCTATTTGTACGGCCTCGCACTCATATCAGGAAAAGAAAATAGCGCAACTTAAAACGATGAACTTGCGTGAGGCTGATTATAAAAGACAGTTGAAAGATGTGTTGGATAAAGAGTGCTTGTGTATCGGGCTTAGCAATGCGGCTGTAAAAAAAAATAAACTCAAACCATTTAGGAAACTGGAAGCAGTAAACATATGTCCGGGCCCCAATATTGCTTATTTCTCAGAGATTGTGTCATTGCAAAAAATGATTGATCATATTTACGGGAGGGCGAGCGTACGGATCGATCAAAACCGGCCACACATGTTTATCAAAGAACTCTCACTCTATGTGGACTATTGGTTTGAGTTATTCAATAACGCCAAAGAGCGAATCGACCAGAAACGAATCAAGAATGTTCAGACGTTCTATGAAAACATGATGAATGGCATAGCCTATTACCGTGAATTGGTTGACAAAGTAACGACAGATGTATTTTCGTTGAAAGAGAAAGTCAAAGAAGAACTTGACACGATGGAACGGAAATTGCAAACAGCGTATCAAGACCAATTTGAAGCGTTGGAAAAGACTTGCTAAATTTCTTATGCCCTGACGTGGTTCATGCTCCCTAATTTTTCATATTTGGAGTGCAATTGATTCTAATAAACTAATCCCGTTTTTCAAAAGGAGACCTATGTTTTCAAGAGCTTGTGAATATGCCATACGAGCGGTGCTCTATATTTCCATTAAAAGCATCGATGGTTCCAGATTGGGCATTAAAGAAATCGCCAAAGAAATTGACTCACCCGAGCCCTTTACGGCCAAGATACTTCAGGCACTTTCAAGGGAAGGGATAATATCTTCGATCAAGGGCCCCAACGGAGGATTCTATTTAGAGCCCAAAGCCAAACCGATCCCATTGAATGCAATTGTAAAAGCAATCGATGGAGAAGATATTTTACATTCTTGTGCATTGGGGTTAAAGCAATGTTCTGATCGATTTCCTTGCCCGATCCACGATGAAATCAAAGCGTACAAAGGCAGGTTGCGGGAGGTGATGATGGGAACTACG
Organism: Cyclobacteriaceae bacterium; assembly: GCA_043776495.1. Taxonomy (GTDB): domain Bacteria; phylum Bacteroidota; class Bacteroidia; order Cytophagales; family Cyclobacteriaceae; genus ELB16-189. The sequence continues at coordinate 1,621 of JAYVRH010000798.1, read as the reverse complement.
GTACAGCAGCTCACCAAGGACCTTGCTCGCGGTAAGACATTTTTGAAAAATGAAAAAGTCAAGTTGACACGCTGACCCTTCCGCATACGAAGCAAAGGGCGCCTTGTCAAACTGAAGCGCTATCGGATTTTTTCAAACCGTGCCTGAAAAAAGCGTAGATACTTGGGTTCATAAACCATGGTGAGCCCTTTTATTTTGTTTCGTCTTTCGAATACGGACGCTGTTGACTCTGCGATCACATCCATATGAGCTTGTGTGTACACCCTTCTCGGCAATGTGAAGCGTACCAACTCAAGATTAGGATGGTAATTTTCGCCACTTGCCTTTCGTCCGGCAGAGACAATGCCCCGTTCCATCGTACGCACGCCTGAATCGATATAGATTTCGGCGGAAAGTGACTGTGCTGGAAATTTATCCTGACTAACATGGGGCAGAAATGCTTTGGCGTCCACAAAAATTCCATGCCCGCCAATGGGTTTCACAATGGGTATTCCGTATGATTCCATTTTGTGCCCAAGGTATTCCACCTGACCTATGCGGGCATGTTGATGATGATCATTGAGACTTTCTTCAATGCCGACTGCGATAGCCTCCATATCTCTGCCGGCGAGACCCCCATAGGTGTGCAGACCTTCATACACCACCACTAGATTTCTGGCCTCTTCAAATACATCCAATTCATTGGTGGCCATGAATCCGCCAATATTTACCAGGGCATCTTTTTTGGCACTCATGGTTGCGCCATCGGTGAGTGAGCATATTTCTTTTACTATTTCTTTGATGCTCTTCTTGTCGAATCCTTTTTCACGTTGTTGAATGAAGTAGGCGTTTTCAGCAACACGTGTCATGTCATGAATAATGCGGATGCCGTTCTTTTTTGTAAATGCCCGAACCTCTTTTAGATTCTTCATACTGATAGGCTGTCCGCCTGCCATATTTACATTGGTGGCGATGCTGACGTATGGAATTTTATTCGCTCCATACTTCTTCACCAGGGTCTCCAACTTGCCGAGATCGACATTTCCTTTAAAAGGAAATTCGTTTGATGGATCGTGTGCTTCATTGATAATAATATCCTGAAATATTCCACCCGCGAGCTCCTGATGAAGACGCGTGGTGGTGAAGTACATGTTTCCTGGAATGATATCTCCCTTTCTGATTAAAACTTTTGACAGGATATTTTCAGCTCCTCTTCCCTGGTGGGTTGGGATTATGTATTGATAGCCATAATATTTTTGGATGGCACTTTCCATGTGATAGTAACTTTTGCTTCCGGCATAAGCTTCATCGCCCAGCATAAAGGCAGACCATTGACGGTCGCTCATGGCATTGGTGCCACTGTCGGTGAGCAGGTCGATGTACACATCTTTTGATTTCAACAGGAAGGTATTATAGCCTGCCTCTTTAATTGATTTGATCCTTTGAGGCCGGGTGGTCAGGGCTAACAATTCCACCATTTTCATTTTGTAAGGCTCCGCCCAAGAGCGTTTCTGAATGATGTTGCTTTTCATTTTATTGGTTCGAACGTTGCTGTAAAGTGTCTTAAGAATGGAGGCTCATACATGATTTTGAGTCCACGCTTTTGATCTCGTAATTCGAGAATGTCATCAAAGACATCAAT
>JAYVRH010000797.1:0-2874 GCA_043776495.1 Cyclobacteriaceae bacterium | reverse complement strand
CCTTGATGGTGATGATCCTCTTTTCAGAACCAATGTACCGGCATTGGAGAGGCCAGCAACCTTTGGATTTTGATGTACGTGGGCTGGACAGTATGATGGCCCAACTTGAATGGGACAGCACGGCGATATCGAAAGAAATTTCTGCTTCACTTCATTTCAGCTCATTTGATCCTAATACAGTGGCAGAAAAGAAACTGTTAGAAATGGGATTGTCATCCTCGTTGGCAGCAAGAGTCGCTCGTTATCGACAAAAAGGCGGCCAATTCCGAAAGAAAGAAGACTTACTAAAGATCTATCAATTCGATTCAGTTTGGTTTGAAAAAGCTAAGCAATGGATGACCATCGAGTCAAAAAAAGAAAAAGTAAAACCTACTTTCATCAAAAAAGAAATGGTCCTCGCAAATAGACGCAATGCCCGTAGAGACTTAATTGACATCAACATAGCTGACTCGCTTCAGCTCGTTGCCGTTTATGGCATTGGTCCGGTACTGGCTAAACGAATCCAAAACTTCCGCGACCGGTTGGGGGGTTTTGTTTCTTTAGACCAGGTGAAGGAGGTGTATGGCTTAGACTCCCTAGTCGTCAATCAGATCAAAAGAAAATTCATCGTCATAGAGAACTTCTTCCCCAGGACGATAGCCCTCAACAGCGCAACGGTTTCGGATATGATCAAACACCCTTATGTGAAGAGAAGTGAGGCACAAGCCATCGTTTCTTTCCGCTTACAACATGGCGACTTTGGCTCCCTTGATCAACTCAATGAAATAAAATCCCTTCATGCCGATTGGATCAAAAAGATGAAGCCTTATCTGGTGATCGAATAGATCAGGCGGCTACCTCCATATTTCCTTTTTGAGGAGGAGATTCGCGGACTTCAGTCAAAATAGTTTCCGAATGCTGACTTAAGTCGAGACCAAGTCGTTCCTCATCGGGGGAAACACGCAGTCTTGTAATGAGTCCCGTAATTTTAAAAATGAGAAACGATCCTCCGAAGGAAAACGCACCAACAATTAACAGCGCTATAATATGATATTTGAATGTCTCTACCTGACCGTAAACAAGTCCAACATCTTTCGCGAAAACTGCCGTGAGCACCATACCGACCATTCCACCTACTCCGTGACAAGGAAAAACATCAAGTGTGTCGTCGAGCGAAGTGCGTTGCTTATAGTAGACCGCTAGGTTGCTGATTATGGCTGCAGCAAATCCGATGAAGACACTTTGGCCAAGATTGACAAATCCAGCCGCCGGTGTGATGGCCACCAATCCGACCACAGCACCGATGCATGCGCCGGTGGCAGAAATCTTTCTTCCTACCAGCGCATCAAATAATACCCAAGTCATCATTGCAGAAGCAGAAGCAAAATTTGTGGTAGCGAATGCCTGTACAGCCTGGCCATTGGCAGAGAGTGCTGATCCTGCATTAAAACCAAACCATCCGAACCACAACATTCCGGTGCCAAGGATAATAAATGGAATATTCGCAGCCTGATGATATTTATGTTCGCGCTTTCCAAGAATGTATGCTCCGGCCAGCGCTGCAAAACCTGCTGACATGTGTACTACTGTTCCACCTGCAAAATCAAGAACGCCCCATTTTCTTAGGAACCCATCCGGATGCCAGGTCCAGTGCGCCAGTGGACAATATATCAGTAATGAGAAAAGACAAATAAAAATGAGATAGGAAGTAAATTTTACCCGTTCTGCAAAGCTCCCGGTGATCAAGGCCGGTGTGATGATGGCAAACTTCAGTTGAAACAGGGCGAACAGCAAGAATGGAAATGTCGGGGAAAAAGCCGGGTTGGGACTAAGGCCTACATTTTGAAATGCAAAAAAGGTGGCTGGATTTCCGATCAGTCCATGCCAACTCTCCCCGAAAGCAAGACTAAAGCCAACCAGATACCAAAGTAAACTGATGACACCCAGCGCAATGAAACTTTGGAGCATCGTAGAGATCACATTCTTCACGCTAACCATCCCACCATAAAAAAAGGAAAGTCCAGGAGTCATGAATAGAACGAAGGCTGTTGCGACGATCATCCAGGCCGTATCCGCTTTATCAATTGCCGCCACATTTGAGGTTTCAGGATTTCCGCCGGTAAACAATACCAGCAACTGCAATGCTGCCAGCACCACGAAAATTACAATCCATCGTGTTTTGGGTCTACTCATGGCTTCTATTTGTTCTGCATGAGACCCCGATCATTTCAAATACCATACTTGGAGAATTTTGAACCAATTTCGCAACAATTGATTAGAAAATCACCCTATGAGCCAAAAATATTATTGAATTTGATTGAAACGCGGTAAACTCAGAAGCATGCTAGTCAAAATGACATTCAAAAGCCACGGCGGGCTGGTTCATTATTCGCTAGCTAAAGCTTTAATTTAAGTAACCAATCAGTTTGTGGTTCCGGGCCCATCCAAAAGATATGTTCTGAAAAACGTTCGAAGCCCAATCTTTTGTAAAACGCATAGGCGTTAGGATTCTTTTCCCATACACCCAGCCAGATCCACTCAAACTTATTTTTCCTCGCATAGGCGAGTGCCGTTTGCATCAGTTGAAATCCGATCTTCCTTCCAAGGAATTTCTTCAACACATAGATCCGCTGGAGCTCGATTGCATTATTTCCAAGATGCTCCTCAGACTCGGGATTCACCCTGAGTCGCAGGAATCCGGAAGGTTCCTCTCCATCCCACGCCATGTAATAAATCGACCCCGGTTCCTGCAATTCACTTTTCAGCTGATGCATATTGAAGGTCTTTTGTATAAAGGCCTCCATATTTTCTGGTGTGTTCAACTTGCCAAATGTATCCAGCTGTGTCTCGATTGCCATATGGCGCAAGAGAGAAAGCTCGGCTGATATTATGGGT
>JAYVRH010000796.1:0-9703 GCA_043776495.1 Cyclobacteriaceae bacterium | reverse complement strand
ATAAATGTCAACGTTTGAATCGCCGACAGGATAAAAAGAACTGTTACTTTTGAAATCAGGTAGCTGCTGCGGCTTAGGTGCAGAAACCGCTCACGCTTAAGTATCTTACGATCCCGAAATATTTCTTCCGAGCTCACAATCATGCCTACAAATAAGGCCACGACTACGCTCATGAAGAAATAGACTGGAATGTTGTAGTTATTATAAAATGTGTATTTCGGCTGATCAATGCCAATCTCATCATGAAACTTAACGAAGTATGCCATGAAAAGGGCAAGCACCGGTGAGATCGATAACATAACCACCATGTATTGAAGATTGGCAGCCTTTGCTAAGACGTCTCTTTTGATAAAAACAGAAAGCTGCTTAAACCAGTTTGGGATTTTCTGAGTAACCGGCAGTGGCTCCTTGACTTCGACAATCCTTGTTATCTTAATTTTTTGCTTAAAGTATTGATACCATTGTCCAGGTGATATTTTGCGGGTAGTAGTAAACCTTCCATATTCATTCACTACCCGTGTTTCAATCACATTAAATACTTGCTCCGGATTGATATTTCCGCACTCAGGACATTCGCCTGGTGTTTTCGTGGCAGCATTTATGATTTCCTGAAAGTAGTTTACCGACTCTGTCGGATTGCCATAGTAAATTTGAAAACCACCCACATCCAGAATAATCAGGGTGTCGAACATCTTGAAAATATCCGATGATGGCTGATGGATTACTACAAAGATCATCTTGCCGCGCAAGGCCAATTCTTTGAGCAAGTCCATAATGTTTTCAGAGTCCCTGGATGAAAGTCCGCTGGTAGGTTCATCGACAAAAAGTACTGCTGGTTCGCGTAGAAGTTCCAGTCCTATGTTGAGTCGTTTCCGTTGTCTCCGCTGATCGTCTTCTCGAGAACTGACCCAACTTTTAGATCTCGGGTCTCCGAAAGTCCAAGGCGCACAAGAACTTTGTCGACCCGCTCAGCTATTTGTTCTTTTGAATTGTGTCCAAAGCAAAGCCGCGCTGCGAAGTAAAGGTTTTCAAAGACGGTAAGGTCTTCCATCAGAAGATCGTCCTGAGGAATAAATCCCACAATGCCTTCCACCTTTTCAGGCTCATCGTGAATATTGATCCCGTTGATCAGCACCCTCCCACTGGAAGGCTTTTCTGTGCCATTGAGAACGTTCAGCAAAGTTGATTTTCCTGAGCCACTTGCACCCATGAGTCCAATCAGCTTACCCCCCTTCTCAGAAACTGTTACATTCTGCAGTCCTGCCCTGCCGCTTTTGAAGTGATAAAAAATATGCTCTGCAATAAAGCTGATCTCAGTCCCAGATTCCTCGAGCAAGAACTTACCAACGATATCGCTATAGTAGATCGAATCAATCTTAGCACCACGGATCGTAGAGCCAGTTGGAAATACATCCACTTTCCGGCTCTTGAGTGGCTGGCTGTTTAGGTAAAGGGAGGTAATGCCAAGATATTTGATAAAATAGGTCTCCGTGTCAGCCAGTCGAAGTACAGCGATTAGGCCTGTTAAGTTTTTTGAAATGATATGAGGACCTGAATGATGGAGGTCACCCGACCCTTCATCGATAATCAGGATATTTTTTAAGTTAAGTTCCTCGCTGTCCTGACCAATGACAAAAGTGCGCATGACTTGAAGGTCCTTCATCGGAATCTTTAGGGCCTCTCCGATGTAAAATATCAGGTTGCCTTGCCGCTCTGAGATTTGTCCATCAGCAAAAACCAATTCAATGATCTTTACTACGAGCACGGCCTTTTGCTGCATGGTGAGTGCCTGATTCACTTTTTTGGAAATCTGCATGATGCGGGCCCAGTCATCCACAAACTGCAAGGTTTCTTCATCGACATTGCCAATATCAGCGGCTGCAACCTTTCTGCTGGATTTGATAAACTCGTCAAAAAGGTTTAGGTAGTAGCGGGTGGCCTCCTGATTCAGGTGGAGAGACAGAAATTCCTTAATATTTGTCCTTTCGTCTTCCGTTATTCTCTCTTTGGCCACGATGGCAAAGAGTTGAATAATGGCTTTCAGTAATTCTTCACTCATGTAAAATCACAATTCTGGCTTAAAATAGATAAAATTGCGCTCCAGACTAGCAACTTATGAATATCTTTCTTTGCAATCCGCCATCTGCCGAATGCCCTTCCATTTTTGACCGATTTATTATTCCTTTGTCGCCACAATACACCCCCTATGAAAAATAAGTTATACTTCGTTTTCTTCCTGCTAATCAGTCAAGGTGCTTTTTCTCAGAATTCAATTCTATGGGAAATCTCGGGCAATGGACTTCAGACATCTTCCTATATGATGGGCACTCTGAAATTCATCGGAGAAAAAGAATTTTATCTTCCAAAAGAGGCGGTCACTAAACTAAAAGGCTGCAAGACATTTGCCATAGAAGATCAGGTTGATCACAAAGCACAGCTTGAACTAAATAAAGCCGTTCATTTTCCTGCAGGAAAATCGCTCAAAACCGAACTCTCTCCGTCCGACTACGAGAAAATAGCCGGTTTCTTTGAGACAGAATTCAAAATTTCAAAGGCCAGGTTTGAAAAGGAGTTTGCACATCTTATCCCTCTTGCATTATCAATAAATATGACCCGCATGTCGTTGGGGGAAAATGTGAAGTTTTATGACATAGAATTATTGACGCTTGCCAAAAAAAATAAGATAGAGACTTTTAGCCTTGAGCCGATAGAACGTGAATCACAAGCGATTCAAGCCTTTCCAATGGCTGATCAGGAAGCTGCCTTAATTCACAGCATATCAAATTTTGAAAAGCAGAAATCAGAATATAAAAAACTTGAGGTGGCCTACCTGCGGGGGGATCTGAATAAGGTTTTTGAATATTCTCTTCACCCGACTGAAAACAACCCCGTATTCATAGAAGAATTTTACACCAAGCGCAATCTCGATTGGCTTCCCAAAATTAATAAGATGATTAACAGCAAGCCATCATTTATTGCGGTTGGCGTATCCCATCTTGAAGGTGAAAAAGGGCTCTTAAACCTCCTGAAAGAAAAAGGCTACACTTTGACGCCAATTACTGTAACACACTGATCATCCGATTCGGCGTGTAACAAGGTCTGCCAGGATCAAGAGGCCCTCACGAAGGTATTCATCTTTCAACTTGGAGAGATCATCCGCTGACAATCCTTCCTTTGTGGAAATTTTGGTCGAAAGATTGTCGGCCTTCTTTTTTTCAGCATCGTCCATTTCCTGTTTGCGCTTGATTTCGTTCAACGAAATTTTTGTTTCGCTCAGGTTTCTCTTTATATCGTCGACTTCGCCGGCATAACTTTTCAGTGTTGCATCAAACTTCAACCTGTCTTGATAATTCTTCGTCAGGCCCACGACAAGCTTGTCAGTAATGTCAGGTGTTTTCTGAAACTCTGTCTTCTTAATTACGTCCCAGGGAAGTGCGCTGAGACTTGCACTTTCCCCAAATTGCTCTGGTTTCAACGCAGAAGGTAACTGTATATCCGGTGTAACACCTTTATGCTGCGTGCTGCTACCCGTAACGCGGTAAAACTTTTGAAATGTGAGTTTGAGTTCTCCAACTTTATCCGAGTCTTTAATGAAGCGGTCAAGGTCTATTACAGTTTGCACAGTGCCTTTACCATATGTTGATTCACCGGCGATTACACCTCTGTGGTAATCCTGTATTGCCCCAGCAAAAATTTCGGAGGCAGATGCACTAAAGCGATTGGTTAGGACCACCAACGGCCCAGAGTAAGCAATGCCTTTGTCGTCGTCCAATCCAATTTCAACACGGTTAACGGAATTTCTCACTTGAACAACGGGGCCTTCTTTAATAAACAAACCTGTTAGGTCTATTGCCTCGGTAAGAGATCCTCCTCCATTGTTGCGCAGGTCCATCACAATGCCATCTATACCTTCCGTCTGTAAGCCCTTTATTAATTTCTTTACATCACGTGTGGTGCTCCGATAATCAGAATCACCCTTAGAATAGGCCTCAAAATCCATGTAGAAGCTTGGCAGGGAAATCACACCCAGCTTAAGATTCTTTCCATTGATTGAATAATTAATCGTTTTCTTTTTTGCAGCCTGGTCTTCCAGCTTAATTTTTTCTCTTATGAAGGATAATATGATTGGAGGGCCATTGACCCCTGTTTGAACCGGAAGCACCTGAAGCCTTACAGGCGATCCTTTCGGGCCTTTAATAAGCTTTACCACTTCATCTATTCTCCAGCCAATTACATCCACCATTTCGGCATTGCCCTGGGCAACACCTGTGATCAAATCATTTGGATGCAGTTGATTGGATTTTTCTGCCGGGCCACCAGGGATAATCTCAATAACTTTAGTGTAATCATTTTCTGTCTGCAGTTTTGCTCCAATGCCTTCAAGGGAAAGGGTCATGCTCTGCTTAAAAAGCTCAGAGACTTTCGGTGAAAGGTAATTGGTATGAGGGTCGTACGCCTCAGTGATGCAATTCATGTAAATGCTGAAAACATCCTCACTGTTGAGTTGTTCAAAGGATTTCTGAAGGCGTTCATAGCGTTTCTTCAGGACGTCTGCAATCTCTTCTTGCTTCTTGCCGGAAAGCTTTAGACTCAGCGCCTGACTTTTTACAATCTTACGCCAGACATCATTCAATTCATCCTCGCTTTTTGCCCAATCTGCTTTGTCGCGGTCGGTTTCATAATACTCGTCTATGGAATAGTCAAATTTCTGCCCGACCAGGTTAAGAACAACATCTTTTAGGCGGGCGCGATATCGATCCTGAAAAACTTTATAGATTTCAAAAGCGGGTGCTACATTTTCCGCTCTTGTCAGGTCGTCCAGCGCGAGCCTATAATTCTGGAAAGATTGGATGTCGGATGCCAGAAAATAGAATCTGTTGTTATCCAACTCTTTAAAAAAGGCATCAAATACAACCGAAGACAACGAATCATTAAACCGGATCTTTCGGTAATGGTTATTGTCGAGCAAATAGGAAATGACCCTGGCTTCTTTTCCAAAAACCGGCTTAGATTTTAAGTGCGTCGTATCAATTTCGACGGCCATACTCCGCACGCCAGTGCAGAGGAGTAGCAAAAATATCAAACCCACATTCTTCATCGAAAATATATTTATTGCAAACCTCTAATTGAACCCATACCGCAATGGAATGGACTCTTACGAGGATGATGCCTTATCGACATCAAATTCTTCAAGGAACTTTTGCGCCTGTTCGATTGTCTGAAATTCATAAAAGCGCTTTCCTGAAAGAATGGAATGTATTTCAACTTTAACAAGATCAATATTCTTGGTATTCCGGCGCACCGAGCTGCGATGTTGTTTATAGTCACTGGCCTCTTTTCTCGAGATCGCAAAGGCTGTGGCCCGTAAATTCTTGCAGTAGTTACATTTGTAGTGCTTCACCAATTCCTTTGGCGATTCATCTTCATAACGGTCAGTAATTTCTTCACTCACCACTTTCATTGTAAAGAATCCACAATTGTTACATCTCAAGGCGGTGAGGTGACCATCATATTTCTCAATCTTTATTTCGGAAGATTTTTCGTCAATCCAAACATCATAATCAATGGAAAAAATACCCTCCTCCGATTGTTTCCCTTCATCCAGATGTACATCTTCCTCTTCCTCGCTCAACAACCGCATTCTGTTACCCGTCTTGGGATTCACACGAGGCATATAACGCCACTTCTTCAACTTAGCATTTAGCTTGGTTGGATAATAATACTCTAATATGAGCCGGGCAACGTAAGCCACCAACGTTGCTCCTGCAAATCCAAAGAACAGCCGGACGAAAAACCACACCCCAACGTTATTGAGAATGCTATTGCCAGACCCGTATAAATTGATGAAGAATCCAACACCAACGCCCACCATGATAAAAGCAGTCTTATACCACCTGACTTCAACTCTGTTGATGTAATCATATTTATCTTTGAAGTCTTTGGTGGTGACGACTTTAAAGTTATGAACAAGGTATATGATAAGTGCCGCTGCAAATGAAACAATCCCACCGATAATGACGGAGTTATAAAATAAATCAAGAAATTCATTTTGATCGAACATGCTACAAATTAGTTTTTCGGTTTAATATTTTGTCTGCAAAACTAAGGATAAAAAATCGATTCTTAAGCTGAAAACAAGCCTCAAATGCCCAAAATCGATCCCAGATTAGCAGGTGAGTACCCTATTGATTTAATAGTCTTATTGTCAGATTTCCTGTAAACTAACCACTTATCCCCTTCCTTGAGATAATAGCATTCGGTCCCGTCTTTACGGCGATAGTACTCCAAGGTACTTTTGGCTTCCGCTTCAGAATCGCATGCCTTGCTCATGTTTGACCGTTGTACCTCTTCAAACAGTTCCTTAAACTTTTCCCCAAGGCCAAATTCAAGAATCGCCCCAGAAAGTACATACTGTATATCGCATAAAGCATCAGCGATACCAACGATATCATTTTCCTTGATTGCCACCTCAAATTCCTTCAGTTCCTCCGCAATCAGATCTACCCTCAGTTTGCTTCGTCTTCCTTCCGGTATGGTCGGCTGTTGCAGGATGGGATGCTTAAAAGTGCGATGGAATTCGGCCACTAAATCAAGGGACTCTGGTTGCTTCATGTTCTTTGTCTAAATTATTTGACAATAAAAGGAATCCTGAACGCGATTCAAAATAGAAGATAATTTCCAGCTGCCGAAGATTACGGGTATAATCCGCGGCACATCTGCCTATATTTGCGACCTGATTTACAGTCATTCCAATGAAATATAATTTTGTCAAAGAGCTTACATGGAGGGGGATGATACATGATGTCATGCCCGGCACAGAAGCCCAGCTTCAGAAGGAACCAACCGCAGGCTACATTGGCTTTGACCCAACCGCAGATTCGCTTCACATCGGGAACTTAGTCCAAATTATGACCCTTGTGCACTTCCAGAGATGTGGGCACAAGCCATTCGCACTCGTCGGTGGGGCAACTGGAATGGTGGGGGATCCTTCCGGCAAGTCATCGGAACGAAATCTTCTTTCTGAAGAAGCTTTGCGCTACAACGAAGCATGTGTAAAAAAGCAGTTAGAAAACTTTTTAGATTTCTCCTCGCATGAGTATGGAGCTGAGATGGTTAATAACTATGACTGGTTCAAAGACTTTAATTTTTTGGATTTCATTCGCGAAGTTGGCAAACACATTACGGTCAATTACATGATGTCAAAAGATTCTGTGCAAAATCGTTTGGAGTCCGGGTTATCGTTTACCGAATTTACTTATCAGCTCGTCCAGGGATATGATTTCTTCTGGTTGTATCAAAATAAGAATTGCAAGCTTCAGATGGGGGGCTCCGACCAATGGGGCAACATTGTGACTGGTACCGAATTGATACGCAGGAAGGTCAATGGAGAAGCATTCGCCCTTACCACTCCATTGATTAAAAAGGCGGACGGAACCAAGTTCGGTAAAACGGAACAGGGGAATGTCTGGCTTGATCCCAGGAAAACCTCACCTTATCGCTTCTATCAATATTGGCTAAATGTCTCTGATGAAGACGCAGCATCTTTCATCAAAATCTTTACGGAACTTCCAAAAGATGATATTGATCCTTTAATTCTGGATCATCAAAAGGCACCTCACCTACGCGGACTCCAGCAGGAATTAAGCAGGCAGATCATGACCCGCGTACATTCAAAGCAGGACTATGAGGCAGCATTGAAGGCCTCTCAAATTCTCTTTGGAAGCTCCGTAACAGAAGACCTGGTCAGCCTGGACGAGGAAACCCTACTCGCGGTTTTTGAAGGGGTTCCTCAGGCAATGATTCAGCGTTCGGTCTTGCAATCCGCCACGAGCATTATCGACCTTCTGTCAGAATTGACGGGAGGCATCATCTTCCCGTCGAAAGGTGAAGCCAGAAGAATGATACAAGGGGGCGGCGTAAGCGTTAACAAGCAAAAGATCGAGGATGGTCAACAGAAGCCTGAGTTTGGATTGCTACAAAATCGTTATTTGCTGGTGCAAAAGGGAAAGAAAAATTACTACCTGATCATAGTGGAATAACGATGACCTGGAAGGAAATTTTCCAAACTACGCGAGTTCGATGGGCAATGGCCTTTTGGGTGTTTTCTTTGTTAATCATGTTCCTCTATGTACCTTTTTTCTATTCTCAAATAATAAATCCGAAAGCGGGGTATCTGATTGATGATCCTCTCCTAAATGCATTAACTCCAATAAATTGGTCACTGCCCATCTTTGCGATTCTCTACGCGGCAGTTATTCAGACCTTAGTTTCCTCTGTAAAAAAACCGGAAGTGTTTATTCTTGGAGCGACTACCTATTGTGCTGTTAATATTTTAAGGGTCGTCACTATGTACGCTGTCACCCTTGAACCTCCTGTTGGGATGATCTTGCTTGCTGACCCCATCTCATCGATCCTTTATCCTGACAATGGATTTGCCAAGGATCTGTTTTTCTCAGGACATATCAGTACTATTATGATCATGGTTCTGGTCGAGGAAAACAGGATAGCCAAAATCTCGAAGATTATCGGGACAACTCTCATGGGCGTTTTTCTGGCCTGGCAGCACGTCCATTACTTGGTTGACCTTTTGGCTGCCCCAATCATTACATACTGGGTTTTTGGCAAAATTCGAAATATGCTGAAATTTCAGAGTCCGCAGCGGCCAAACCAATAGGGTCAATAACTCGTTAAATGCTCCAAATCGGGAGATTAAATCTTTAACAATTCAATAAATTTGAAGTAATTTGCGCTTTAATATACTATTTAACCACAAAACTGACCATGCACGAGCCTGTAAAAAATGGGAAGGCCTTTAAGGTAAATGGAAGCTACCCTTATTTTTCTCTTGAATCGACTTTGACTCTGGAGCAAAAGGAGTTCTTTGACACATATGGTTTCTTACATTTCAAGAACTTTGTTAGTAAAGAAGTTGTAAATGAAATGCTTCAGGAATCTGAAAGAATACAACAGGATTGGATTACAGAGGACAGAAAAATGGTAAACGGTGTGCCTATCAAATATGGCACAGATGTCAATGGCCAAAAAATCGTTCAACGGTTTGCCTTTCTGAATCATTTTAGCACGGTATTCCAGCATTTCCTAAAGGAACCACGACTACAGGCGCTTTTTGAACTGGTTGGCACCACTGACTCTAGAATTGGTGAAAATGAAAAAGACGGACTTGTATTTAATCACTATGTCAATTCATCCGAAAGCAATTACAGTCAATTAGGCTGGCATACTGACGCTTTGCGCGATATTTTCTATGGCAATAAAATAATGCCGATGTTGAATGTTGGATTGCATCTTGATCATTCTTCCACAGACAATGGAGGTCTTCGCATCCTGCCCGGAACTCATAATAAGGGTATTGCCACCCTCCTATTCAGAAAGCTTTATTTCCTTAGCAATAAGCCTGATAAAAGCGAGGTGGGACTTAGCGTTGAGCCTGGCGATCTAACGGTGCACGACGGTCGTCTGTGGCACCGCGTTGCTCAATCTCCACACGTTGGCGAGAAGAGCCGCCGAAGGGTAATGTATGTTCCCATTGTCACTGGAAAATTTCAGCCCAGGACAGAAGAAAGTAAACCCATGCTCTACCAGCGCTTCATGGCGTTGACCAACAAATAGTCATGCCATTTGCCTTGATTACTGGGGCTAGCGGAGGAATCGGCTGGGCCCTGGCAAAAGAGTTGGCTTCACA
>JAYVRH010000795.1:0-2886 GCA_043776495.1 Cyclobacteriaceae bacterium | reverse complement strand
ATCCACTTGCCTTACCTTTTCGGTTATCGGGTGCATGGCATAGTGTCCATCTATTTTTGCACCTGCTAAAGGAATGCCCACCACTCCCCTTGCTGCTTTGCTGGGAATGCCCATGAACACACTATGTGTATTGTTGGCCGTAGACGCAAACACATCATTGTTTTCTGTAAAGCCCAAGCCCCACGTGTTGTTGCTGGTGGAAGTCATAAATTCAAAAGCAGATGCATCGGGTTTAAATCGATAGATACCTTGGCTAAAGGTTCTGTTCTCTCCTCCAACTGTTCCTTCAAATCCTGAATAGCCCACAACACCCCAAATCTGATTATCATAACCATACTTTAAGTTGGATGGACCGGCATGCGTATCAAATGTTCCCCACCCATCAATCAAAATCTTTTTAACATCGGCTTTATCATCACCATCGGTATCTTTTAAAAATAAAAAGTGTGGTGCTTGTGAAACTATAATTCCACCGTTGCTGAAAACCATACTGGTAGGAATGTTCAGCTTATCAGCAAACACCGTGAACTTATCAGCTTTACCATCGCCATCCGTATCTTCACATATTTTGATTTGATCATCGCCAATACTTTTATCATCTTGAACTGTATTGGGATAGTCCACTGTTTCAATTACCCATAGTCTTCCTCTCTCGTCCCACTCCATAGCAATGGGATTGATAATATCAGGCTCCGCTGCAAATAATTTCAGTTGAAATCCAACTGGCACCTGAATCAACTTGGCAGATTCTTCTGGTGATAATGGTTCTTGAAATTTGGGAACCGGGTTTCTTTTTTCGTAGTTGGGAATATTGGCTTCCTCATGATAGACTAATTGTGGAATAGTCTTCCGAAAGACCTCCCATTTTTTTTTCGCTTCGTCTCCCACTGCCCATAGAATTCCTTCTTTCATCAACTGCTGAAAGCCAGGGTTACTCCAGGTGCGCTCGTCATGTCCATAGGCAGTATAAAATACTCTTCCCTTGCCATATTCTTTTATCCATGTCCAGGGTTCGTGATGATCGCCCTCAACGCGCTCCATTAAAACCGTAATATCTTTTGCAAGCTTATCATGTACATATGTTTCATCCCAGGTAGAAAATTCATTTAACGATTTAACAATAGCATGATCCTTTTTAATAATTTTCGCGATAAAGGTGTCTGTTTTGTGCTTAAGGAATTGCCCTCCAACCAAGTCAATATATTTTGGAGAATTTTGAAAACAGAAGCTCGCACAATGCACCGGAATAAATCCTCTTCCCTTGGAAACAAATTCCAGTAATGCTTTTTCTTGTTCTGGAGTTATCTTTTCATGATTCGCATAAATCATCAATCCATCATACTTGTCCAGGTTATCTGGATTGAGGTCGTCAAGATTATCGGTATATGATAAATTGATACCCTCTTTTGAAAGGCTGGAAGCAAGCAGCGGCATGTGAAGAGATGAATTGTGATGTTCGCTGTTGTGGCCGAGAAAAAGTATTTCCAGTCTCCCTGAATCATCTCTGAGCGTTTTGGAACTTTTAGTGCAGGAACTAATTAAGATGAAAATCAATAGTAGATAGAAAGTGGAAAAGAGGAATCTCATGGAACTTCGGGGTTATAGACGTAACTTTTTATTAAACTATTATTTCAAATACAATCCTAATCAGAACACTATCAATTCAACGTACCTTTCACACTCGTATCCTTCCAACTTCTGGTATTAGCAGATTCAATTACGGCAGTACAAACTTTCTCTGTTTGCAGTGCATCTTCAAAAGTTGGATGACACGGTTCGCCTGTTTCCAAACTCTTGAAAAAATCTGCAGCCTGGTGAATAAAACTATGCTCATAGCCTATGATTAGACCCGGAACCCACCAACGCTTCATATAAGGTTGATCTCCATCAGTAACCAGAATGGAACGCCATCCCCGAACGACAGACTCATCACGGTGATCGAAATATTCTAACCGGTTTAAATCGTGAAGATCCCAGCGGAGGGAACCATGTTCTCCATTAATTTCAAAAGTATATAATGCTTTATGTCCGCGCGCATATCGGGTAGACTCAAACAAGCCCAGCGATCCGTTTTCGAAATGACAATGAAAAAGACACGCATCATCAATACTAACCTTCTGCACTTTACCGGTTGCCTGATGTACGCGTTCTTTGATGAACGTTTCTGTAACTGCTGATACATCTTTGATCGCACCGTTCAACCACATGGCCGTGTCTATGCAATGCGCCAGTAAATCTCCAGTAACACCAGAGCCAGCTACACTTACATCCAATCTCCATAGGCCATCTCCACCTTGGGGAAGTTCCGGACTGATGGTCCAGTCTTGCAAAAAGTTAGCCCGATAATGAAAAATTTTACCCAAGTCTCCCGAGTCGATTATTTGCTTGGCCAATGTTACTGCTGGAAGTCTTCGATAGTTATACCATACCGTATTGGCAACTCCTGCCTTTTTGATGGCTTCTACCATTTTGAATCCTTCCTCCAACGTTCTTGAGAGAGGCTTATCGCACAAGATCATTTTACCACGAGCCGCAGCGGCAATGGCTATTTCTGCATGACTGTCGTTCGGAGTACAAATATCGATCGCGTCTACATCATCACGCGCTATTACTGCCCTCCAATCTGTCTCTGTTGATTCGTAGCCCCATTGTTCCGCGAAAGCGCGCACCTTCTCCGGAGTGCGGCAGCATACCACTTTCAACTCCACCTTATAGGTCAGTTCAGGAAAAAAACTTTGAAGTTGTTTAAACCCGTTTGAATGGGTGCGACCCATAAATCCACATCCGATGAGTCCGATTCGAAGTACTTTATTTTTTGGCATGACCTTACTGATTTAGAACTTAAACTTTCTTAGAGATGAACCTTAAGGGCATCTCTAAAACCCT
>JAYVRH010000794.1:0-2887 GCA_043776495.1 Cyclobacteriaceae bacterium | reverse complement strand
CAAATAGTATGCGCAATGTAGGCGTCACCGATAACTCGGGTACGGTTGATTTGAACTTCGACTATCAACATACGTTTAGCAAACCGCAACAGGAATTTAGTATCTCCACATTGTATAGCCGAAACAACAGGACTAACAATTTCAACAACTCATTTCTGGGCACAGATAATATTGTGGATAGTCTTTTGCAAAATGTAAACAAAAGCTATAATCAGGAGATGACTTTTCAAATGGATTATCAAACACCTGTCAATGACAAACAACTTGTGGAATTTGGCGCAAAGGAAATTGTCAGAAAGGTAACGAGCGATTATAAGTATTTTCATTCAGTAGGTTTTGATGGCGAGCTTACGGAAATAAATAATGCCCAGGCATCAAATATTTTTGATTACAATCAAAATATCACAGCGGGATATTTCTCAACTACAATTAGTTTACCCAAAGCGTATAGCCTGAAGGCAGGTGTGCGATATGAACATACTGCTATTGCTGCCAACTTTCAAACCTCAACAGAAGTGGATACCACCATTCCCTCTTATGGTGTATTTGTTCCGAGTATTAATTTTTCAAAGAAACTAGAGAGCGGCAATATGTTGAAAGCCGCTTTCAACAGAAGAATTCAGCGGCCCTCTATTCAATATTTGAATCCAAATATTCAGGCATCTAATCCCTATTACATTACCGTAGGCAATCCAACACTTAGTCCGGAGTACACGAATAACTATGAACTGTCATATAGCACGTACATAAGAAAATCTTCTATCAATCTGGCCGCTTTCGCTAGAAATACGACCGGAGCAATTCAGGCTGTTAAAAGTGTGCTAGGTGAAAACAGAATTCAAACTACGTATGCCAACATTGGTGAAGAAAATGCATACGGCATGAACTTTAATGGAAGTGTGAAAATAGGTCAACGTTTTTCGTTGAATGGTGGAGCAGATGTGTACTATGCCATGTTAAATAATAGTGTGGCTGATCCACTTTATCATGCAAGCAATTCCGGATGGGTGTCAACGGCACGATTGCGCATGAGTTATGATTTGGGGAAAGGGTGGGAACTGGAAGGCTTCAGCATGTTCAGAGGACGACAAATACAATTGCAGGGAACACAGGGAGGCATTAAGACCTATAACTTAGGATTGATGAGAGAACTTCCTAACAAAAAGGGAAACATTGGATTAAATGTAGAAAACTTCCTGACCAATGGATTGGTGATCCGAAATTACACAAACACGCCTGTGATTGCGCAGAGCAGTGTCAATGTGCTGCACAATTTCAGTGTGAAAATTGAATTTGATTACCGCATTGGGAAGATGAGCTTTGACAAGCCGAAGAAAAAGAAGTCAGTGAAGAATGAGGATTTGAAGGATGGCAATTCGGATAATAATTAAATGATCAACTATGATTCGTCTAAAAGTGAAATCGCCTTTATACTATGCTGTTATCACAATTCTGGTGCTCTCGCTGTGTTCTGCGAGTACTGTCCCCAGTGTTCAAACCTACTATTTCGATTATGAAAATGTGTTGGGCACTTCGTTTGAACTTAAATTGACCGCACCATCCGAAAGTAATGCGATAGAGGCCGAGAAAGTTGCAGTTACTGAAATTGATCGTTTGGCGAAAATCCTAAGCAGCTATGATTCAACAAGTGAATTCAGTCGGTGGCAAAAAACGCAGAGCACAGATATTCCTGTTTCGTGTGAATTATTTGAAGTGCTTTCCCTTTTCGATAAATGGAAATTGAAAACGGGCGGGGCAATTAGCGCATCGGCTGGCACTGGCATTGCCTTATGGAAAAAAGCAGCAGCAACTCAAACCCTTCCTCTTCCCAATGAATTGGCAGAAGCTGCTTCAGCTATGAAGAAGATACATTGGCAGTTGAATGAAGACAACTTAACAGCAAGACATTTATCAACTGATCCGTTAGTTCTCAATTCTTTCGTGAAAAGCTATATACTGAACATGACCCAGCAAAAAGTGATGCGTGTAACAGGAGTAAAGGCCTCCGTGTTAAATATAGGTGGCGATGTCATGGTCGCTGGAAATAAAAACGAAATGGTTAGTGTGTCAAATCCACTGGCGGATGCTGAAAATGACAAACCTCTATCCGTTTTAAATGTTGGTAATAAGACAATTGCGACAAGTGGTAATTACAGGCGCGGTTATCAGGTGGAGGGCAACTGGTATTCACATATTCTAGATGTGAGAACTGCTATCCCGGCAACGGAAATCATAAGTGCGACAGTCGTGGCGAATAGTGCAACAGATGCCGGAGCATTGGCAACCTCATTTAATATTTTATCGCCTGACGAAAGCACAGAACTGGCCCGACAAATTCCGGGTACCGAATACCTGATCATAACGAAAAACGGAAAGCGCATAGTAAGTGATGGTTGGAACAAGTTAGAACTGTCGTCCAATCCTGTAATCAAAAATAAAAACGATAACAATTTCGAATTGTCGATTGATGTAGAACTTGCACGATTTGAAGGAAGATTCCACCGTCCCTTTGTAGCCGTGTGGGTCGAAAACAAAAAGAAGGAACCTGTGCGCAACCTCGCTTTGTGGTTCAACAAACCCAAGTGGCTTCCCGATCTTAAAAAGTGGTATAGCAAAAATTATGAATCGAATGGAGGACGCGAAAGAATAGGTTCAATTAGCAGTGCCACTCGATCGGCTGGCAAATACACATTGAAGTGGGATGGGTTGGATGACACCGGTAAACCCGTAAAGTCTGGAAAGTATACGATTTACATTGAGGCAGCACGCGAACATGGCACTTATCAATTGATAAAACAAGAAATTGAATGGAACGGCAAACCGCAACAATATAATTTGCAGGGAGGGGTTGAAATTACTGCTACCGCTCTTGATTATCATTCGGTTG
>JAYVRH010000793.1:0-9740 GCA_043776495.1 Cyclobacteriaceae bacterium | reverse complement strand
CAGCACATTTCCCAGTGAATCGATCCACACTTTGTCAGGCCCTGCTGCTTCAAGAAGTTGCTTGAATCGCAGCGCGCGAGCGGTCTCCTTAAACGGAGGTGCTGGAATTTCGGTCAGCTCAATATGCACTTTGCGGGTAGCAGGTTCGAGATTGTCTATCACATCAAAAGCCTCTTTCACAGATTTCTTTTGAGAGAGAATCATCATTTCTTTTGAATATGGGTCTGTAGTAGCAGCGCCTTTTTTTGTTTGAGCAAAACCGGCCGTGATAAGAATGAAAAGTGATATGGATAAAACAGGTTTCAAATAATTCATAGCAAAGGTTTAAGGGCAAGGATAAATGTATCGATATCATTCTTTGAGACAAACATATGGCAGGAGATGCGGATCGCGTTGTGTTTGGTCAGCAATTTGACGACGATGTTCTGGTCATTCAATTTATAGAAGATGACTTCGTTCTTAGCTTTTTCCAGTGAGAAGCTCACGATGCCGGTAGAGAGGGCGGGATCTTGCGGACTGATGATCTTCAATGCCGGTAGTTTTTTCAGTTCACCCAGACAATAGTTTCTGATGTCCAGACAACGCTGCTGAATTTTATCCATTCCGATTGTGTTGAGCCAATCGATGGCAACACCCAATCCGATGATCGTGGCCACATTCCTTGTTCCTGACGAATTTGAATAGGTGGCAAACCCGGAAGAAGAAAAGACGGGTTGTACTTTCTCCTGAAAACTTTTTCTCAAATAGAGAAAGCCTGTTTCCTTCGGTCCCATCATCCACTTATGTCCGCTGGCAGCATAAGCATCCACGCCCATGGATTTCAAATCTACTGTTATCAAACCAGGGGCTTGCGCTCCATCAGCAACAAGAATGATACCTCTTGGTTGGGTGATTTTTGAAATTTCGGAAAACGGCATCAGCATCCCGGTGCTGGTGTTGATGTGACTCAACATGACGAGTTTTGTTTTTGGTGTGATGCTTTTGTCGACCATTTGAATCACTTCTTCACGGCTTGTGGAAGGAATGGGCATGTCGAATTTTCGAATTACGACTCCCTTGGTCTGAGCCAGGAATTCCAATCCAACCTCGCCGCCACGATGTTCATCGGTGGTCGTGAGGATTTCATCCCCTTTGGTCAGGTTTAAGGATTGGCCGATGAGGCTTAGACCTTCGGTGGTGTTGCGCGTCAAAAGTATTTCCTCAAGATCAGCGTTGACAAAGTCAGCTACCTTTTTTCTCACCGCCTCCATTTGATCGCCGAGGGCCCCCCAATTCTCCCCAACTGGATTCATTTCCAGTTGTCGTGTTAGTGAGCTCACGGAGTCAATGACCACCAGTGGACTCGGTCCGAGGCTGCCGGTGTTTAAGTAAATTCTGTCTTTTGGAATTAACAATTGCTTTCGCACCAGATTGAAAAGTTCGTCGTCATTTTTGGCATTTAGAATGGAGTCTTTATTTTTTGCCTCCGGAGGAATTCCGAATCCCAACATCGGCAATGCGGTGATGCCGCCCATCAACCCTGCCGCTTTGATAAATTGTCTTCGCGATGCCATTCAACAAGATAGCAAACCCAATCCTGAATTAGCAAATGCATGTCACCGCAGAGTCGCAAAGGCACTAAGAAGGCAAAAGTAAAAAGCGGAGGCAGTCTCAGCGGCTGAATATTACTTTGGAGCCACCGGCGGCAGATAGCCCGAAGGCTATAATAACATTGGTATAGTCGTAGTACAGCTTGAATTTTTTGCATATCGATCGTCTTATTTCCCATAGAATTTTAACTTCTATGGGCGATTTAAAAACTCTCTATCGATACTCTCTAGTGGTACACTTTCTGCCGGAATGTCAGCCCAATAAAACCTGCTCTTCGCAAATTCTATCCCTCAACTGGTACACTTTGCTAAGGAATCACTGGTACACTTTGGCCCGGAATGGGTGGTACACTATAGTCCGGTATGGTCATCTAACAAGTTAACGGTTGACGAAGAAGAGATCAGCTTTGAATCCCCACCGCGCTGGCAACTTAAAAAGATTCACCCACCACAAATTTGACACATGCCATTGCCTCACAACCTGCCCGCAATCCAAAGCAATGGCAAGAGCCAAATCCTACGCGCCTCTTTAGTTGATAACAGTACTTATTTACATAACTTTATCACTGATAAGTCAGTATAAAAAGAATTGCAATGATTCGTTCCTTCTTACAATTAAGCATTCGTAACCTATTCCATAAAAATAGATTATTCACCTTCATTAACATTAGCGGACTGGCCATTGGACTGGCTAGCCTTTTACTTGTTGCACTCTTTATTTACGATGAATACAACTTCGATCGGAATCATAAGAATGCCGACCGTATCTATCGGATTGTGTTGGACTTTACGAGTGACGGTTCAGTTACAAACTGGGCTAAAACGAGTGCACCCATTGGACACTATTTGAGCGGGGCCTATCCTGAAGTTGAGCAAGTGATGCGGCTTCGTAAAAATCCGGGGACAGATTTGCTGAATTATGAGGGAATTCAATTCTATGAGGAAAGACTCTACTTTGCCGACAGTACATTATTTAACGTGTTTGACTTTGAATTAAAAAGGGGAAATCCTACCCATGCGCTGAGTGAAAAAAACTCGATGGTGATTTCCGAAGCTCTTGCAAAAAGATATTTTCACGGTGATGACCCGATAGGCAAGACGCTACGCTACAATAATCAGGTAGACCTCAAGATTACGGGAATTATGAATGAAGTTCCTGCTAATTCACATTTTGTTGCCGATGCATTCATTACTTTTTCCTCACTGGATGACCTGCTCGGTGAGAAGAGACTTACACATTGGGGACAGTTTGATCATTATACTTATGTCTTATTGACTAAAGGTACAAGACCAGAACAAGTCGAATTAAAATTTTCAAACTTACTGAAGAAAAATGCTCCCGAATGGGTACATGAAAAGGAAAGTCTTTTCTTACAGCCATTAACTTCCATTCATTTACATTCTGACAGAAAAGACGAAATCACACCCAATAGCAAAGAGAGTTACTCCTACATTTTAGGCACCATTGCTTTCTTCATTCTCTTTATGGCATGCGCTAATTTTATCAACCTGTCAACAGCGACTCAGGTATCGCGTTCTAAGGAAATAGCCATTCAAAAAATACTGGGTGCAAACAGGAATCATTTGACACTGTATTTCTGCATGGAATCAATTGTTATTTGCATGACAGCCTTGTTGACAGCTTACCTCCTAGCTTACGTTGCATTGCCTTACTTTAATCTTTTCAGTGGAAAGCAAATCTCACTTTTGAATAGCCACTGGCTCTTAGCACCTTCCTTAGTTTTAACAATTGCAATTGGTTTTCTTTCGAGTATTCTCCCTTCTCTCCAGGCAATGCAATCAAGTGTGCTGCAAATTTCCAAAGCATATGGAAGTTCAAGAAGCAAGTCTGCAATCCGCACTGCGCTTATAACTTTTCAATTTTCAATTTCAATTTTACTTGTCATTGCCACCTTGATCGTATCATCGCAATCCAAATTTCTAAAATCTTTTCGATTGGGATTTGGAAGCGATCTGGTAATCGTCATACCCGTGAAAGACAGAACTCAAAACGACAGGCATACCGTACTTGTAAATGAGATCAGTCAATTGCCCGGAGTGAAAAAAGCAAGTTTCTCATCCAGCACCCCCGGAAGTAATAACTCACTCACTTATACTTATTCCTTTGTAGCGACAGGAACTGAAGACCGGTCTATAGCTACTTTTCTATTAGATGAAAAATTCATTGATCTCTATGATATTAAGCTTAAAGAAGGTCGTTTGATAAACCTTGAAAACCGTGACACACTTAATGAGGTCTTGCTAAATGAGGCAGCGGTTCAGCAATTCAATCTAACTCAGCCAATCGGACAAGTGGTAACAGGAAAAGTGAAAGGAAGAGTGGTCGGTATAGTTGAAAATTTTAATCACACCTCACTCCATTCAACCATTGAGCCCTTAATCATGTATACTTTTACTCCTACTTTTCGTTTTGTTTCCGTAAAACTTAATGCCGGCGAAATTCAAAAAGGACTAGCTTCTCTTGAAAAACGGTGGCCTGAGTTGTACCCCGGCTATCCATTGGAATATTCTTTCATAGATCACCAAATACAACGATTATACAGCTCAGAGTTTCTACTAACCCGTGCGTACGCGTCATTTTCAATTATTGCTATAATCATTGCCGGTATTGGACTAATTGGTCTTACTACTTATTTGATGTCACGGAAACTTAAAGAAATAAGCATTAGAAAAGTATTTGGTAGCTCTACCCCTCAACTCATCCAGCGGATTTACTCTGAGTATATAAAAATAATTCTTACTGCGATACTTATCTCCTGGAGTTTTGTTTATTACTGGATGAACCAATGGTTAGATGGCTTCGCTTACAAAATCGAGCTTAACCCTCTTCATTTTATCCTCCCTTCATTCATTATGATTTTTATTTTGCTTCTAACCACAGGCATTCAGACTCTTAACGCTTCAAGGACAAATCCGATTGAGAATTTAAGGGAAGAATAAAGAAAGTACCTCGCGCAGCACACTTGCCACAGCCACACAATCCCAACGCTCAAACCTAAGCTGTGGCAAGAGTGCCGCTCATATATAATATATGCAAAGGATTTGATACTGCATATGCACCGACGTTAGCTGCAATGGCCGGACTGGGGTATCGTGGACAACTCGGGACTTTACAGATTGGTTGAAAAAACGAATAAGATGGTTACCTTTGTTAGATAGATTTTAAAAAATGACCCAAAAACCAGTAGATTAACTTAAAAAAAATTATTATGAAGCAAAGAATTTCAATCATCGCATTTATTGCGTTATCAGTTTTAAGCTGCAGTAAAGACAGTCCAAAGCCTGTTCCATCTATTGCATTTACGCAGGCAGAAGGAAAGGCTGTTAATGGACAATACACCATTACAGGAACAATTAATTCTTCAGTAGCTATATTAAAAGTTATTTTGACCAAAGAAGGTGATACTACTCCATTTATTACAGATGATAGTACAGCAAAGAATAAAACCAGCTATACTTATTCATATTTAATAACTGGAATTACCAAGGACACCAATATTCTGATAGATATTTATGATCAGAATAACACGAAAACGTCCTCGAAATTTTTAATCAGAGTTTAGATTTGTGAAATTGTAAAAAAAAGCTTGCATAAAAATGTGAGCTTTTTTTATTTCAAAAAAATAGAAATAAAAATTGAATATCTTGGTAGAGAAGCAATGGAAGGAGAAAAAGGGAATACAGCTCATGGACAAGTTATAGGGTTTTGAAAACTATACTAAGAGGGTGCAAGTCCCTTACGGGCAAGTTGGTGAAGCCTGTTGGTCCCGCTAAAAAGCTGGATCGTTGATAAGTCGCAAGCTGGTTTGGGGTAACCCAAGCAGTGAAGGAAGCGAGACTATAAAGTCCGATACTCTCCTTTGTTGGTGTTCCGTTGCCAATGTTCAAAGGATTGACATTCAAGGTTTCAGTAATTCTGAATTGAAAGAGGCAACGGTCACCAACAAACACCCGAATCGCTTAGTTGATAAAGGCAGAACACCAAAGGAGCAGTTTGCGTTTTTTGTTGGTGACTGCCATTCAACTTTGGAATCAAACGAGGTGCAGCATGGATTCTTGGTACATCAGCCGGCAAGGCAGAACACAAACAAAGGGAACAATTTGAAAGGAATAAGGTCTTACCCTTCCTACAAAAGACGGGTAAAAGACGGGTGAAAATTATATGTAATAGCCGCTTCCACTCGTTAAAAGCCGTAACATTGTGCCTTTAAAAAATTGCCATGCAACAACCAGAATTGGGAAGGCGGCTTAACGCTTTGCGCAAAGAAAGAAACCTTACTCAGGAGGAGTTGGTAGAAAAAAGCCATGTGAGTGTGCGCACCATTCAACGCATTGAGGCCGGTGAGGTGTTGCCTCGCCTGTCGACCGTGAAAATTTTATTAGAAGCACTTGGAGAGAGCTACGAATCATTTTCAGCAAAACCAACCCAAGCAGGGGAAACACAAAAAAACATTTTGCAAACCGCCAACCGAAACACTTTGCTGCTAGCTGCACTGGCAGGGGCCGTCTATCTGGTGTCTGAAATTATCCTGGGAACGATGGACATCGCCTGGTTTACGGGCGAGCGTCACTGGGGCTTCAGGATGAATGCCATCTACACGAGTCTCACTGTAGTGATGGTAATTTCATTTGCATTATTTGCCCGGGGATTTATTGCTTTGAGTATTGTATTCGGGAATAACTTACTAAAGGTGGTAGCCTATATGCTCATTGTCGCTACGGTCGGCATGGGCATTTTAGATGTCACTTCCTTATCAGTAGAGGACATTGAGACTTTGTGGCTCCCCTATTCCGTGGCCTCAATGCTCTTTGGCGCCTTGAGCATAGTATTTGGCGTGTCCCTCATTCGACTACAAGACAGCATGGGTGAACTCTCACGCATAGCCGGCATGTTGGAAATTGTAATTGGCTGCTTATTGGTTACCGTGGTGCTATTTTTTATCACCTATGTAATCCTGATACCTGCAACGGTAATCGAGATATTAGTGCTCTATCGTGGGTATGAATATCTCTCCCGGGCTGAGTCTATGCAGGTTTCATAAACTGACCTCCGAAGTGTATGAAAAAAATACTACTGTATATTTTAGGAACAGCTCTCATAATGATTTTATGGGCTGGTGTGGTCTTTTTAGGAACAGTGAACGGTTGGTTCCATAAGCCCTTTGCAAAAGAAAACACATCCCAATCCTTCCTTTCAGCAGTTGAAAAGGAAATGAGTAAACAATTCGTAGGCAATTTTGCTATGGCCACATTTAAGAACGGAATTGTTGAACACGAAAAATTTCATTCGGTAGGAAAGCCTGTTGATAGAAATACTGTTTTCCAGGTTTCATCACTAAGTAAGTGGATTTCTGCCTTTGGAATAATGAAGTTGGTAGAAGATGGCAAACTTGATCTGGATGCTCCAGTGAGCAGATACTTGACGCGGTGGCAATTACCATCCAGTGAATTCAATAATGAAGAAGTAACCGTTCGAAGACTATTAAGCCATACTGCCGGACTCACCGATGGCCTTGGCTATTCAGGTTTTGAAACAGAAACATTGGTACAGCCTATAGAACAATCATTAACCAAAGCGTCTGATGCGGATGAGGGTATTGGCGGTGCTGTATACGTGGGCATGAAACCCGGCAGCGAGTTTAAATATTCCGGAGGTGGCTACACCTTACTGCAATTATTGGTAGAAGAGGTAATGGATCAATCTTTTGCTTCTTATATGAAAGAATCAGTATTGGAGCCGTTGGGTATGATACATTCAACCTACGTTTGGGATGACTCTTCAACTTATTTATTGGCGGAATTTTACAATAGGGACGGTACAAGATCAAAGCATTATCGCTATACCTCTTTAGCAGCAACTTCTTTATATACCTCTTTATCCGATCTGGAATTATTCTTCCAGGCACATCTGGAGGGCAAGAACAAGGAACCCATTGGGAGAAATATTGTTAAACCAGCGACAGTTAAAATGATGAGAGAACCCCACGGACAAGAAATGGGTATAGATATTTGGGGGCTTGGGACAATTCTCTACGCAACCTCAGATAATAACGATTTCATAATAGGTCATGATGGGAAAAGCACGCCTCCGATTAATACAGCAATTCGGTTGAATCCGGAAACTGGTGATGGGATCATCATCCTGGAAACAGGACATCCTATCATTGCCACAAAACTGGCAAGTGAATGGATATTCTGGAAAACAGGAAAGGTAGATACGTTCCTTTTTCCGATGTTAATAAATGGACTAGTGAAGATAATTGGAATTGGATGGGCTGTGATTATCGTTGTTGCAATTATTTTTAGCATTGTGAGACGGCTGCGAATGAAATGAGGAGAAGGCGAAACAGCCACCAACAAAAAATTTATTTAAAATGCCTTGCTTTGAACATACAAATCAAAGGAGTGGGCGTGAGCAATGTGGAAGGCTACTGGTACACTCTGACATAATCTACTTCCATCCTTTGCGGAAAAATCCCTTTGTCGATGCCTTCCTTGCCTCCCCAATTTCCTCCCACAGCCAAATTGAGAATCAAATGAAAGCGTTGATCAAAAGGCCATCCGGAAAAGTCTTCTTTCGGATCTCTGATGACTGTGTGGTATAGATTGTCATCTACAAAGAATTCCATTTGGTCTTCTGTCCAGTTGACGGCGTAGGCATGAAATGTTTCACTACAATCGGGGATGGTTATTTTACCTTCTTTTTGCGTTGCCTTTCCATGATTGTATTTCTCCGTATGGATCGTGCCATGGATCACTCCCGGATCAAAACCTACATGCTCCATGATGTCGATCTCACCGCTGGCGGGCCAGCCTCCATAATTCCAATCCGTAGAGAGCATCCAGATTGCTGGCCAGGTACCTTTGCCTTTGGGCAGTTTGGCGCTCACTTCGATTCTGCCATAGCGCCAGTCGCCTTTGCGTTTACTCAACATACGCGTTGAGGTATATGGTTTATTCCCCATCGATTCCCGGTGTGCTTCAATGATTAGTTTTCCATTGGCCACACGTACGTTGTTGAAATTGGCGGTGTAATACTCCTGCTCATTGTTGCCCCATCCACAAACACCCGGGCAGCCATCGCCAAGGTCATAACCCCATTTCGTGACATCGGGAGGTCCTTTGTAGTTAAATTCATCTGACCAGACCAATTCGCCAAAGGGAGGTCTGGAAACGGTCGACTTCATCCAAAATGATCCCGAAAGGGTAAGAAGCAAAAGGAACAATATCTTCATCTGTGGTGGTAACGCTCAGGCTGCAAAGGGTGTTTGACCCTCAATTAAATATATTTTTATCGAACTTGTAACGATTGACAATATAGATAGTTTACCCCATTGAAAATCCTGATTTGGAAGCCCTTGCTGATAATGCTTTGATGGTAAAAGTCCGGGATGGCGATCTGGACAGGCTGAGTCTGCTCTTTGAGCGCTATAAGAGACCATTGTATGGATTCTTTTATGGCATGAACAAGGATCAGGAACTGAGTGAGGATTTGGTGCAGAATACATTTTTGCGGATTCTAAAGTACCGGCACCTCTTTCGGGGAGATGGCGACTTCAAGACCTGGATGTTTCACATTGCTCGTAATGTGAGCCACGACCACTTCAGGAAGAACAAAATCAAAAGCAAGGAGCGCTTGGAAAATTGGGAGGAACGACTTGGACATGATGAGAACCGTTTTACCGAAATGCGACAGACGGAGGAAAAAGAGATGCTTTCCATGGCCATGGATAGATTGTCGGAAGAAAAAAGAGAAGTCTTGCTTTTAAGTAAATACCAGGAAAGGAAGTATAAGGAGATCGGAGAGATTTTAGGTTGTTCGGAAGGAGCGGTAAAAGTTAAGGTGTTCCGGGCACTTGAGGAGTTGAGGGTGATCTATCGACAGTTGGAAAAGATCATGTAATGCTAAAAATTATCATTTCCCTCCGCGTCTCGGCGCGCGGTTAGATTTTTACCGCCTGCCTGCGCGTAGCCGCTTCGGCAAAGGCAGGGAGAAAACACAGAGGGAAATGCAGGCTGTGTGGATTTCTTTGTGTGTATTGCATCGTGCCCTCTGTGGTGAAAAGCCTTATGAACTAAGCAGTTTCTTAAGATCAGGATGGGATTGGGATGTCAGGAATTCTGTGATGG
>JAYVRH010000792.1:0-2896 GCA_043776495.1 Cyclobacteriaceae bacterium | reverse complement strand
TATTGTTTATCGGATTTCTATATGTCTGTCTTTCTGGATTGAAATGGGGCTGGCAAAATCAGTTAATGATTGCCGTCGTCATCTTTGCCATTCAATATTTTCTTGTGATCTATTTTCCCACGATGCGCGGCTATTCGGGCTGGCTTGTGTTTGTTTTTCTCATAGGCCGCCTTGTGGGGATACTACATCCTCCGTCTGAAATTGAGGACCCACTCACACCGGAAAGAAAAATTCTTGGTTGGATTGCGCTCGCAGTCTTTATATTGTGCTTCACACCAGCACCGATTGAAATGATTATCGGGACTCCGCCAGCACCATGACCTTTTCTGTATGGGGTGTCCCGCTAAGAGAATAACGGACAATGACAAGCCCTGAAACTGGTGCAAGGAATCGAAGGGATTTCTTATCATTTAATTGCTGTATGTCAGTTTCAAGTTTGCGGCCGGTGAAGTCAAGCGCAAGAACATTTTCTGCCTCTGCCGGCAAAAAGCAAATCCCAGAAGATGGATTTGGATAGATTGGAGGATGTATTGATTGTGTTTCAACGCCTGTAATAGGTTCCGTTGCAGCTTCTTTGCCAAAGCCAGCTCTTACCATCATGCTGCCTTTGACTGTTACATTTTGAATCCAGGTACCATTGGTGTTGTAATAAATCTTATCCCCGCTGTCGGTATTCTTATCAAGGCCTACCGGTATGGACGCACTCGATAGTTGTTTCCATCCAATATAGAATGCACCGGTCACCACCACCGATGGACTTAATGTATATCGGACAAATTTGCTTTGTGTAGTTCGTTTGACGTTTATATTTTGTTCGTATAAGATTGCCGAAGTAGCGTCGGTCAGGTCACTGCGGACCTGCAGTTTGAGAGACTGATTTGTGTTATCTCCAAACTCCGGAAAATAGATATCAACATAGGTCAATGTCTCAGATTGGCTTGACTTCAGGTTGAATTTAAAAGCGAGATAGGAACCTGATTGATTGAGACCAGCACCATATTCAGCAGATCCATCATCATAAGCATAGTAAGAAGCCAACGTGTAGGTAGCCTGAATGGTGTCATTGGTACGAAAATCGATTGGACTGTACGTGGCAGGATTGTAATCCCCATTTTGTTCCGGAGGCACGTTGTCCTTCGTTGACATTCCATATTTCAATTTGATTCCAATGGAGTCTGCAGCCAGATCGAAAGACGATTCAGGTGGGATTTTGTTTAAAGTTAGTTTTACGAACTGCAGTCCTGCCAAAATGGTGCCTGGATCCTGAGCTACGTCAAGGATAATTTTTTTGGAAGTTATCTTGTTACCAATTTTTGTGGTGATTTTTGCCTCTGTTGAATAGTCAAAGGGCTGCAGATTGCCTGCCTTCAGGCTATATAAATCGAGCGAGGGTTTCTTAAGATTGCCTGATGTATTTTTTAAGAAGTGCTTGACCGGCATTGCATAGTAGTCTACAAACAGAGAATTTAGAGCAGAGGAGACCGTGCGGTCCGGGTAAGATGTATCACTTGCGGACCTCCCGGTGTTTAAGTAGATATAATCAACGTTCCATGTATCGTAGGGACCTGAAAGTCGGGCAAAATTCTGAAGACGGAATTGAAATGCTTTGTGAAAGAAGCGATCACTGGTGACTGGTATCACCGCCTGGTAAAAAACATCGGGTTGAATGGCGTCAGTATTTTCAATTACATAGATGCTTTCCCATTTATTGTCAGAATTCTTACATGATAAGATCAGTTGGTCGCCAAGGTCTGGACTTTCTCCACGACCTTTTACCTGGTAAAAGAAGCTAAGGTAAACTGTACCACGAAGGGCGGGGTCTACGAGGTTCATTTGAATGGGTTGGGACACCAACTTATCGGCAAGACCTTTCGCCAGGACATCATTCACATTATAAGGTTTGCCCAGAGAATCAACTCCATCGAATGTTACTATGTTCTTTGTCGGCTGCTTGATGCCGAGGCCATTATTCATGAAAACAGACTTGCCAAATTGCCAAAGGCTTTCTTTTGGATAGGTGAGCGTATCAGAATAAGAGAAGTCGTCCCAAAAGGGGAGGTTCAAAGTATTGGTACTTTGAGTTCTTGAAAAAGAGGATGGTTTATTTTGTGTTGACCCCAGCGCCGAGATAGGGAATTCGACCAGTTGGGAGTAGGCGGAGGTGGAGATGAAAAAGATTAGATAAAAGCAAGAGATAATCTTCACGCTACTGGAAGTTGCCACCATTTTCATTTTTTTCCTCCTTGAGTTCGTAGCCTTTAGGTCCGATCCATAGGTCAATGGGATCACCAATGCTCACCGAGTCGCCTGCCATGGGTAGTTGCTTAAGAACGTAACTCACTATGCCCATAGTATCCACGTCCTCAGGAATTTGCACGGATCCAAGGTCCAGGCTTAGATTCCCCAGTCGAAGCAACACATTTTCGTAGGGTAGGCCGACATAGTTGCTCATGATAAAGTCTTTTGGTCCACTGCCATCACCCACAACCAAATCGATTACAGAGCCTTTAGGCACACGACTGCCCGGGGCGATAACGGCCCCATTCATATGATTGTTAAGTGTCTGATTCTGAGTAGGTTAAATGTTTTCTTGAGGTTTTGCTACGACAAATTACTTGTCCATGATGACAAGGATGTCGTCCTCACGCATGATAAGGTAATCCGTTCCTTCAAAGTTCATCTCCTGTCCGGCATACTTGCCATACAGTACAATGTCACCTGTTTTCACGGTCATTTTCGTATCGTCTTTGCCGACTTTTCCAGGGCCGACGGCCACGACTTCGCCACGTTGTGGCTTCTCCTTGGCAGTGTCGGGGATGATGATGCCCCCCTTGGTTTTCTCCTCTGCGGGTGCCGGCAATATGACGACCCTGTCGTTGATCGGCTTGAACTTCAT
>JAYVRH010000791.1:0-9789 GCA_043776495.1 Cyclobacteriaceae bacterium | reverse complement strand
AAACAATTGCCAACAACGAAATACTTGGACCCGAAGGTTTCTTTCGGTGGGATGGAGACCGGGAAAACGGAAGCAAGGCAAGAATGGGGTACTACGCGATCTGGTTTGAAGCTTTCAATTCCTCAGGAGTAGTTCAAACTTTTCGAAAAAGAGTGATTCTTTTTTCCCGCTAAATCGATTATGAAAGCAGTTTTAACCAAAAGGGAATTAATTCCTTGATATTTTTTGTTTCAAGCCCGTCCATGTATTTTTGCGCATCTTTTTTAAAACCCTGTCCGGAGGACTGAGCATTATGGCGAAATCAGCGAAAAAATCCACTACTAAAGTAAAAAAATCATCGTTGAAATCATCTGGGAAAACAAAAGTGAAGGTGAAGGTCAAGAAAGTTGTGAAAGCAGCATCGCCAGTGAAGAAGGTACAGCCTAAGGCTCTTAAGAAAGCAGTTGCAAAAAAAGAGGTTAAGACTAAACCCATCTTGAAGAAAGAAGACACGGTAAAGAATGTAGCTTTCAAAGCAACTCCAGCTGGAAAGAAAATAGATTCAAAAAATATTCTATCAGCTCCGAAACCGCAACATCAGTTAAATGTTTTCCCCGCGTTGACTCAACGACCCATTGCCCACAAACCGGCAAAGTCAACCGTTTCTGACGATAAGACCCGCTATAGTGATGATGAACTGAAGGAATTCGAAGCGCTGATAAAAGGTAAACTGGAAAAATCCAAGGAAGAGTTTCGCATATTGAAAGAGACTCTCAACCGCAATAATGATGCGGGTACCGACAGTACTTCAGGTGGTAACACAAAGGTGTTGGAGGATGGAGCAGAGACGGCAGAGAAAGAGAACCTGAGCCAATTGGCTGCGCGCCAACTGAAATATATTACTAATCTGGAGAACGCATTGGTCAGAATTAAGAACCGTACCTACGGCATCTGTACGGTGACTGGAAAACTGATTTCTAAAGAACGCCTGATCGCAGTGCCCCACACGACACAATCGATCGAAGCAAAGATGATGCAACACGATTAATCACTTCTTAGTTTTCCAAATAATAGCAAACCAAATACTTTGGACTTTTTACAGAACCATATTGAGGCGCTGATTTTCTGCTCGATGTCACCGATTAAACAGGAAGATCTGAAATCATGCCTTTCAGAAATGTTCAACGCAGACGTTCCTGAAGCTGACATCGCTGGTGCCATCCAACGGTTAATGGAGAAGTATGAGCATGAAGATTTTTCGTTTCAAATGAATAAGTCTGCCGGTGGATATCAGTTTCTCACAAAGCCAGCCTATCAGGCCAGCATCGGTATCATGCTGAAACAGCAGTCAAAGAAAAGACTCTCTACTTCCGCGATGGAAACACTTTCTATCATTTCATACAAGCAGCCGGTATCCAAGACTGAAGTGGAAACCATTCGCGGAGTAAATTGCGATTACGCGGTTCAGAAATTGCTTGAAAAAGGGCTGATCGAAATTCAAGGCAAGGGAGAAACAGTAGGGCGTCCGCTGATTTATGGCACAAGCCCAAAATTCATGGAGTACTTCGGCATAAGTGAATTGAATGAATTGCCCACCCCAAAGGATTTTTCTCAGGAAGTGAATACCATCGGCGAAAGCCCTGAAAATTAGTAGCCATTTCCTTTCAAGGCAGTTAGTGCCTAACTTGTAAGTACTATGGCACGCAACAGCAGATTTAGTTCAACCTCTGGCCCATCCTCAAACCGTAAGCCCTTTAAAAAGGACAGGAAGGACAAATCAGATTCGAGTGAGCGCCGAAGTAGTTTTTCGGACCGAAAACCTCCATTTAGGCCTTCTGAAACAAAGGGTAAACCGTTTCAAAAACGGGGTAATGAAGACAAAGATTCCAGGCCAACGAGGCCTACATCCGCTGACAAATCCCCACGAGGATCCTTTGAAAGAAAGCCCAGATCGTTCTCTCGTGATGAATCAAACTCCTTCAATAAAAGTGAAAAACGGACTGACCGAAAAGACGATTTCGCAAAGAAAGGAATTGACGTCGATAGAAGTGATGGAAAAAAGCAAGGACAAAAAAAATCTTTTGTAGAATCCCGTTTAGATAAGGCACTTAAGGCCCACCCCACCTCCGTCGATAACCCGTCCGTTCCGAAAGATGATTTGATTCGTTTGAACAAATTTATTTCAAACAGTGGAGTATGTTCCCGCCGGGAAGCAGACAATCTTATCTCGATGGGCCTCATTACAGTGAATGGAAAATCCATTACTGAACTTGGCTACAAGGTCAAGTCTACAGATGATGTTCGACACGACGGCAAACGTCTGAAAGCAGAAAAGCCAGTCTATATTTTATTAAACAAGCCTAAGGGTTTTATTACGACCACGGACGATCCGCAGGAACGGAACACTGTGATGCAGCTTATAAGTGGAGCATGCAAGGAACGAGTTTATCCTATAGGAAGACTGGATCGTAATACTTCCGGACTGCTCTTGTTGACCAATGACGGAGACCTAACGGAAAAACTGTCGCATCCTTCCCATAACGTAAGGAAGATTTATAAAGCGGAATTGGATCGCCCGCTCACAAAGGCAGACTTTCAAAAAATTATGAGCGGCGTTCACCTCGAAGAAGGTAAAGCGATCATTGATGACCTCGCCATTGTTTCGGAAGATGGAAAAACCGTGGGTCTTGAAATTCATATAGGCTGGAATAGAATTGTGAGAAGAATTTTTGAATCACTGGATTACCAGGTAGTAAAGTTGGACAGGTCCGTCTATGCCACACTGGACAAAAAAGATTTACCACGTGGTCATTGGCGGTTTCTGCGACAAGATGAGGTAATCCGGCTGAAGCATTTTCAGTAGTGGACGTGTAAGTTTACTTTTCATAAAATCACAACCGCACCTCATGCGCATTGGTATACACGGAAGAGATTTTCAGCAGAAGTCGTCACGCTTTATCGAGCGCACACTCATCTGGTTGACAAAGTATCAGGTAGAAATATTTGTATCGTCTAAATTTCAGAAACATTTTAAGTCAAATAAGGATTTTAAAATGAAGGTCTTTGACCATGGGGACAATCTGAAGACCCTTGATTTTTTTATCTCGGTCGGCGGAGATGGCACGCTCCTGGAATCTGTCACCTACGTTGGCAAAAACGAGACGCCCATTCTGGGTGTGAATACTGGAAGACTTGGCTTCCTGGCCACCATCAGCCGTGAAGAAACTGAAAAGGCACTCGACAATTTGCTGAAAGGAAACTACGCTGTGGATGAGCGAACCATGTTGAGGTTGGTATCTGATCCGAAATTATTTTCAGGCTTGGACTTTGCGTTGAATGACTTTACAATCATGAAGAAGGATACTTCCTCCATGATTACAGTGCATGTTTCGGTAGATGGAGAGCTACTGAATTCCTATTGGGCCGATGGTGTGATTGTCTCAACACCTACTGGATCAACAGGCTATTCACTCAGCTGCGGAGGTCCCTTGGTTTTTCCGGAATCAGAAAACTTTGTAATCACGCCTGTCAGTCCTCACAACCTCACCGCCCGGCCGATTGTTGTTTCAGACAAATCGGAATTAACCTTCAAAATTGAGGGAAGGAACAAGAAATTCCACGTTTCCCTGGATTCCAGGTTTGAAACAGTGGACGAAAGCGTTAAGCTTAAAATCAAGAAAGAGCGATTCAAAGCCCATCTCATTCAACTGCCTGGCCAGCACTATTTCAAGACATTACGACAAAAGCTCAACTGGGGTCTGGACATCCGGAACAAGTGATAAGTAGTTGGAGATTACCAATGAACATTGTGCTGTATGAATGCTTTAGTTAAGACATATATTTTTATACCTTTGTAATTAGTCAAATTTGCCTCGATTGAGAAAGTTATCTTTTGTACTGCTGGTTTCAATCCTGCTGTTCGGCCTGAGTGATGCATATGCCCAAATCAATCGGAGTGGCGTAAAAAAGAGCAATAAGAGAGTGGGGACCTACAAGGGAACGGTAAAAAGCTTCGGAAAGCAAAACGTTTATAGTTCATTAGGGGTCTCTCTTATCGCAATTAATTACTACGGTGATCTTTCCCCGAATCCCGGAAAGTTGAGCACAGACATTTCATTTACGAAGCCAGGGTTCGCCTTATCTTATGGTCGCCGCATCGGGCCAAGATTTTCTTTGCAAGGGCAGTTCATGTTCGCTACACTCAAGGGCGCAGACGCTGAATCGGCAAAACAGGGAGACATGGAAAGCGGGGTTTTTCGCCACACCCGCAACCTCTCGTTTAGAAATCAAATTAAGGAACTTTCTGTGGTGGCGATTGTGGACCTGTTCGAAAATCCGTCAACGTATATCAGTCGGGTAAAATGGACTCCATATCTATATCTTGGTGTTGCTGGATTTCTACACAATCCCCAGGCAATTGCACCAGACAAAGATCTTCAGGGCAATCCATTGGCGGATGCTGGGAAATGGGTTAAACTTAGGCCTTTGGGAACGGAAGGTCAATATTCAACCCTTGACCAGACTGACGTAAATTATGGAATCAAACCCTATTCACTTCTTCAGGTTGCAATTCCCTTTGGTATCGGTGCAAGATTCCGAATTAATGAAGTACTGGATCTATCTGCCGAAATTGGGATCAGATATACCTTCACGGATTATCTGGACGATGTCAGCAGAAACTATGTTGGCCTGACAAAATTGTCAAGCCCGTTGGCACAAGCAATGTCATATCGTACCAACGAGATCAATGGTGGCATCCCTACAAACCCACAGCCTTCCGGAATACCGGGTGTAAGTGTTGAAGCAGGCTATGGCAGTGAATACAAGACCAACAACAGGGGTGGCAGCAAGGAGAATGACGCTTATATGGTTACAAGCGTTAGGCTTAGTTATATATTGTTCCCCAATTATCATGTGGCCAAATTCAGATGATATTTCTGGGAAAACTTTCCAGTCTTTCAACATTCCTTCTGGTTAGTATTATCATAACGGGGAAAGCACAGATCACGCAACGCTCAGAAGTTGGAATTGGGCTTGGTACCTTCAACTATACTGGTGATTTAGTTCGCTCCTACAATTTTGCTTTTTCTCAACCTGCTGGCACAGTATTTTATCGGGCAAACATCAGCAAAGTAATTAGCTTTAGAGCAGGTCTTACGGCCGGAAAGCTGAGCGCGAGTGATGCAACCAAGCCGATTGATGCGTTCTCAACTAAACGGAGCGCTTCCTTCAATATTTTCTTGATGGAGGTATCAGGAGTTTATGAATACCATTTTCTTGATTGGAAAGATGATCGGCGCAGACTCAGGTTTACACCTTACCTTTTTGCCGGCTTGGCGCTATTCAGTATTTCTGGCGCTCCTTCCAAGACTGCTCAGTACAGCAATGTTCAATTAGCAATCCCTTTTGGAGGAGGAATAAAATACGTTCTTAATCCAAAGTATTACATGTCCCTTGAATTTGGAGTGAGAAAGACGTTCTTCGATTATCTGGATAATATTTCTGACGCGGATGTATCGCAAAAGAATTATCAATATGGCAACAAGTTTGACTACGATAATTATTTTTTCCTAGGCGTTACGCTAACCCGCACTTTCTACGACATTCCATGCCCAAAAAATCCCTATAAGTAGGGGATTCTTTGCAAGTGTAATATCTCCTATTCCATAGACGTAATTACGAGTTTGCCAGGATGGCAGATAGTTTGGAAATGTCGGAAATAGGCTACTTTTGCGGTCTTGTGGCTTCTTTCAAAGATCAAATAGACTTCAGCAATCTACCCCTCCATATCGCCATTATCATGGACGGTAATGGACGGTGGGCAAAAAAGAAGGGAGCAGCACGAATTTTTGGGCATCGCAATGCGATTCAAGCAGTGACAGACGTTACAGAAGGATGTGGCGAGCTTGGGATCAAATATTTGACCCTCTATGCATTCAGCACTGAAAATTGGGGGAGGCCAAAAGATGAAGTGGATGGCCTTATGGAGCTATTGGTGAACACAATAAAAAATGAAATCAGCAACCTGATGGAAAACCAGGTACGGCTCCAGACGATCGGTGATATTTCTAATCTGCCAAAGGCATGTCAACGCAACTTGGAGGAAGCTAAGGAGGTTACAAAAAACAATACAGGCCTCACGGTCTTGCTTGCACTTAATTATAGCGGCCGTTGGGAAATTTTGAAGGCCGTTAAGAAATTGATGACTGAAGTTCAACTGGGGCACCTTCATCCTGAAGACATTGATGAACAAATGTTTTCGGGCCTTCTGGAGACTGCCGGCGTGCCCGATCCAGAACTTTTGATTCGTACAAGTGGAGAACTCAGGGTCAGCAATTTCTTACTATGGCAGATAGCCTATACAGAGTTGTATATCACCAAGACCTTGTGGCCGGATTTCCGGAAAGAAGATCTATATGAAGCAATATATTCATATCAACATCGTGAGAGAAGATTTGGAAAAGTGTTGGAGCCGAACGTCTGAAAAATGAAAAGAGGGATTCTTGTTTTGTTGATAATGGTGGTCTTCTGGATTTCGGCTTCTGCGCAGTTTCGCAAAAGCAGAGAAAAGACTTCAACAGCGGCCCCTATTTCGGAAGCCACTCTTAACTATGCCAACCCATCAGAATACTTTATTGCGGGAATAGAAATTACAGGATTAAATGTTCTTGATAAGAATGCGATGATCTCGCTTACAGGTCTTAAGATCGGAGATAAAATCAAAATCCCGGGCGATCAGATTGCTTCAGCGATTCGCAAACTTTGGAAGCACGGACTTGTGGGTGATGTTTCTATTAATGTTGACCGTGTTGAAGGACTGAATGCCTATCTCACGGTTATCCTTGCAGAGCGTCCTCGGCTCACAGACTTTTATTTTACCGGCATCTCAAAAGGTAAGCAATCATCTTTAAAGGATGACTTAAAACTTATAAAAGGCAAAATTGTAAATGATGCGGTCGTGCGCAACACAGAGCTTACCGTAAAGAAATATTTTGCAAAGAAAGGATTTCTCAACACAGAAGTAAAAGTCATCCAGGAACATGACACATTGAATCGTGGCGGGGTGCGGCTCCATATTGGAGTAGATCTGAAAACAAAAGTCCGCATCAATGAAATTACTTTTGAAGGCAACAAGATCATTACAGATACTGAGCTTAAAAAGAAAATGAAAAAAACGCACGAGCACGCACGGATTTCATTGCATCGCACTTTGATCAATGCCGTGCTCAATACGCCACCAAAGCACTACAAGGCTGCACTCGATTCAAGCCGAAAGACCACCTGGCAAGAAATCATGGTTTTTATTAATCGAAACGTAAAGTTGAATTTCTTAAACGGGTCAAAGTATATCAAAAAGGAGTTTGAAGAGGACAAGAAGAAAATAGTAGACTATTTCAATACACAGGGTTTTCGCGATGCAGAGATTTTGTCTGACACGGTAGTACGTTTCAACGAGAATAGTATTGACGTTCGCTTTAAAGTTTATGAGGGCAAGAAATATTATTTCCGCAATATTATCTGGACAGGCAATTATTTACACACTGCGGCCACGCTCAATAAAATACTCGATATCAGCAAAGGCGATGTCTACAATAAGGAGTTGATTGACAAAAAAACCTCTTTTAACCCTAAAGGGGCAGATATCAGTGGCCTTTATATGGATGATGGGTATCTGTTCTTCCGGGTGAACGCCGTAGAGGTAGCGATTGTGGGTGATTCAATTGATCTTGAAATGCGGATATTCGAGGGTGAGCAAGCCATCATCAACCGGGTTATCATCAGTGGCAACGAGCGTACAAGTGACCATGTTATCCGAAGAGAACTCAGCACCGTGCCTGGACAAAAATTCAGAAGATCCGATATCATCAGGACTCAGCAAATGCTTTCTTCCATGGGATATTTTAATCCTCAGAAGATCGAACAGGATATCCGACCAAATCCAGCTGATGGAACTGTGGACATAGAATGGAAGCTTCAGGAGCAATCTAATGACCAGGTACAACTCTCAGGTGGGTGGGGAGGTTATTATGGATTTGTGGGCACCGTTGGTTTGACATTCAACAACTTCTCCATGCGCAACGTACCCCATTTTGAGAAGTGGAGGCCACTGCCGGTGGGTGATGGTCAGCGGCTTTCTGTTCAGGCTCAAGCTAATGGAAAATCATTTCAAAGTTATACTTTGTCTTTTACTGAACCCTGGCTCGGTGGTAAGAAGCCAAATTCATTTACCGTTAGTTTAAGTCACTCCATTTCGCGGCGCCCCAACAGCAATTACGAGTTCACCAATGACTTCTCCCTTCGGCAAAGCGGAGTCACCTTCTCACTGGGTCGACGGTTAGAATGGCCAGATAATTACTTTACACTGTCGAATTCACTTTCGTTTCTGGTTTATAATTATAACAATTACTTGTATGGCTCGACCGCTTTGCCTGCAGTGGGTCAAACAAACGCGTTTACTTTCAATACCACGTTGTCCAGAAACAGCATTGACAATCCGATGTTCCCAACACAGGGTTCTTCCATCTCCACAAGCCTTGCACTGACCCCTCCATATTCACTCTGGCGAGACCCATCGTATGTGAACGACATTAATGAGCGTTACAAGTGGCTGGAGTTATACAAAGTGATGTTTGATGCTAAATTCTATCTTAAACTTCTTGGAAGCAACAAACCAACTGGCAGAAGTCTTGTACTGGAAACCAGGGCCCACCTTGGGTTCATTGGTCAATATAATAAGAATCTCCCGGCCGGACCTTTCGAAAGGTTTTTCATGGGTGGGGCAGGACTGGCTGGAGGATTTAATTCCTACGTGTTAGGTCAGGAGATCGTGGGTCTTAGGGGTTATGCAGATAACTTAGTAACGCCTCCACTTTATGCGCTTCGCAATAGTCAAACAGCGACTGCCATTGAAGGCGGTATTGTATACGATAAATTTGTGATGGAGCTCAGATACCCGATCACGACGGGGCAAACCGCCACAATCTACACTTTGATATTTGGTGAAGCAGGGAATAACTGGAACAATTATTATGAATTTAATCCGTTTAAATCTTATCGTTCAGCAGGTATTGGAGCCCGGATATTCATGCCAGCATTTGGGCTAATTGGACTGAACTGGGCCTATGGATTTGACACCTTGCCAGGGGCGACACAGATCAGTGGAAGTCAATTCCACTTTACAATTGGACAGCAAATCCGTTAAGAAATTGAAGCTTTTTGCCACAATAGCGCTTTTTGTAGTCTTCGGCTTGAATTTTGCCGATGGTCAGAAGTTTGGATACATCGACACAAATTTCGTCCTCAGCAAAATGCCTGAATATGCGAAGGCCCAAAGTGAAATTGACCAACTTTCAAGTGGATGGCAGAAGGAAGTGGAGGATA
This sequence comes from Cyclobacteriaceae bacterium, assembly GCA_043776495.1. Taxonomy (GTDB): domain Bacteria; phylum Bacteroidota; class Bacteroidia; order Cytophagales; family Cyclobacteriaceae; genus ELB16-189. Next base: position 429 of record JAYVRH010000791.1, on the reverse strand, counting down.
TGTCAAAGAATGTAGAAACTCTTTATTCTTCATTGAAGGCAGAAGAGGTTCTGCTGACCGATGAAATGAAGGGTGAACGAATTGATGTGATTCACAAAAAAGAGGCCGAGCTGAAAGAGTATCAGCGGAAGGTATTTGGATTTGGCGGACTATTTTTTTTGAAAAAACAGGAATTGATTAAACCTTTGCAGGACAAAGTCTTTGAAGCGGTTGAAAAGGTGGCCAAGCAAAACAGATTGGCAATCATTTTTGATAAGTCTGGTGAGCTGGTAATGATTTATACTGATCCTCGTCATGATTATACTGACTTTGTGCTGGAAGAACTTGGATTAGGTGACCCAAATGATAAAATCAAATAAATAACTTGACATGAGAACTGTACTGATCTTTTTCTTGATGCTGCTTTCGGTTGCGACTTTTGCCCAAACA
>JAYVRH010000790.1:0-2909 GCA_043776495.1 Cyclobacteriaceae bacterium | reverse complement strand
ATTCTGAACATATTGTTACCTGGGCAATAGTAACAGAATTGTTACTAAGGGAAGGATAGGTGGACAACTATCCTCTTTACTTTCCTGAAGATATTGAGGAAGCGGTAGGTGAGGGAGGACATGTTAATGGCTTTGTAGACAAACAGTACCTAAATTTAAAGGTTGATTATTCAGACGAAGACGAGCAAAAAAGTTTGGAAGCAGCGAAATGCTACATCACTCAGAATACTATTGAAGAAATTAAGGAGTTAACTGAGACTGTGACAAAGGACAAATCAACCACAAAATATTTTAGGAGGTTTGATGTTGCCAAGGGGACAAAGAGAGAATTTTGGGACTGATTAATGAAACACCAATACACAACAAAATGTCCAATGGTGTGGTGAGGTGTAAGTAATAAGTTTTTATCTTCGATCCACGTTTGGTTGTCACGTGAAGCAAGTGGCAGGCAGTGTGACAGGTGGCGGCTTCGGAAGCGCACCACTGCAGAAACAACAAAGTTGGAGGGCTGGACAGAGCGATGTCTTGTACAAAGAGAAAATTGAATTTAACTTTAACAAAACTCGACACATATAACAATGACTAAAATTAATTTCATTTTTCTTCTTTTGCCATTGTTGTGGACGATGGGGTGCAAAGAAAGCCAACCCTCTTTTGAGGCTCCTGTATTAAAGAACATCGGGGACTACAGTGTTTCCGTGACAACCAAGTCAAAGTATTCTCAAATGTTTTTCAATCAAGGAATTATTATGGCTAATGGCTTTAATCAGGCAGAGGCAGAAAGGTCATTTAGAGAGGCAATTAGACAAGACTCAACATTTGCGATGGGTTACTGGGGAATAGCATATGTATTGGGACCAAATTTCAATTCTGTCGACAATATGGGTACTGTTGACGAAATAAGAAAAGCAGTCTCAAAGGCAGTTCGATTTAGTGAACATACTTCTCCCTGGGAGAAAGCCCTTGTCAAAGCGATACAACTAAAATTTCCGATGGACACTACTGCAACAAACGCTGAAGGATTTGCAAGTTCAATGAATGATGCCTATCTGCAATTTCCAGACAACTCATTTGTTGCAACCCTTTACGCTGAATCGGTCATGAATCTACATCCATGGGACTTTTACACACGTAAAGGCGGAGAGCCGAGACCTTGGACTCCAGAGATTGTTTCCCTTCTTGAAAAGGTAATTTCAATAGATCCAAAAAACCCATTAGCTAATCATCTGTATCTCCATGCAACGGAGGCAAGCCCCGATGTTGAGAAGGCGTTGACAAGCGCAGAAAGGTTAAAAACTTTAGTTCCTTCTGCCGGGCATTTAGTTCACATGCCTTCGCACATCTATATCAATACAGGAGACTATCACGAAGGTTCAATCGCTAATGAACAAGCAGTACTGGCCGATAGCATTTACATTGCTGAGTGTAAATCACAAGGATATTATCCACAAATGTATTATCCCCACAACTATCATTTTCTTGCTGCAACAGCAGCTTTTGAGGGGCGGGGCGCACGCTCAATTGAAGCCGCTTACAAGACAGCCAGCCTCATTGATAAAAAATACTATCACGAACCAGGATTCGAAATGGTACAGCACTATCTAACTATCCCCAATCATATTTTAATAAAATTTGGTCAATGGGAAAAGATATTAACTCTCCCTAAACCGACAGATGACTTAGTTTACCCAACTGCTATTTGGCATTACTCCAGAGGTATAGCTTATGTCAACCGGGATAAGATAGAACAAGCAAATGAGGAACTCAAGAAATTGAACGAACTTAGTCAATCGCCATCAATTGCCGGGCAATTAAATTGGGGGATTAACAAGGTGACAGACGTATGCAAAATATCATCAAAGACTTTGGAAGCAGAAATAGACATAAAAGCAGGAAAATATAAAGAAGCAATTCAACTTCTTTCTGAGGCAATTACATTAGAGGACAATCTCAACTATAACGAGCCTCCTGATTGGTTTTTTTCTGTTCGTCACTTATTGGGTAATTTACTATTGCAGACTGGGGACTTTATTCAAGCAGAAAAAATTTATAGGGAAGACTTAGTCAATTGGCCAAAAAATGGATTTGCACTAAATGGTCTATCTGAAAGTTTGATTGGCCAAGGGAAAACAACGGAAGCTGAAGAAGTAAAAAAACAATTTGAGCAAGCATGGAATCTTGCGGACTCTGAACTTAAAGGGTCATTAATTGACCCCACCAAAAGAAAAAACTTGACATTGAAAATTGACAATAACTCCCCTGGTGCTTTAGTTTATTTGGCAAGTTCGTTTTGTATGCCCAAGTAATAACAAGAGGATTTGGGTAATGGCCAGGATCCGCCAGCAAAATGTTTCAATGGTACGGTGACGTGTATGCTATAAGTTTTATCTTCGTTCAACGTTTCTCTACGTGGACAGGACGCGGTTTCGGAAGCGCACCATTGAAATATTCCGTTTGTAGTATCTCTATAAATTACACTTAGATCTCCACCACCGAATGCAACGAAGAACCTTTATTAAGAAATCATCTTTGATGGCTATGAGCGCAAGCGCCTTGAGTTTCAGCGATTCCTATGGCAACAATTTTGTCTCGGGTTCCAATGTCACCGTAAACGGGCACCGCATTGAGAGCCGCATCATGGAGTTATCTAAATTTGGCAAGGATGATCAAGGCAGGGGCTACCGTGTTGCCTACACGAAAGGCGACATAGAAGGAAGGACCTGGTTTATGGAGCTCATGAAAAAAACAGGACTTGATGTGACCATCGATGCGGCTGGCAATATCATAGGCAAACGAAAAGGAAAAGATGATTCATTAAAACCCATTGCCTTCGGTTCGCATATCGACATGGTGCCCGATGGTGGCAACTACGATGGCACGCTGGGTTCTATCAGTGCATTGGAAGTCAT
>JAYVRH010000789.1:0-2913 GCA_043776495.1 Cyclobacteriaceae bacterium | reverse complement strand
GGTACAATGACACTATAAGAGAGAAAATTGCATACAATGTCGTTCGTCAATTGGCCAACCGCTACAGGAGAAACAAAGCGAGAAATCAAGGACTTAGTTTCACTCAAATTATTGACGATCACATTTCCGATTACGATGAGGATAAGTATTCAGATAAGAAATTTTTGAAAATTGCATTTTTACAAGAACTTAAAAATTGCTATGAATTAATTGCTGTATATCATTAGCTCGTTTAAGTTATAGGTGCACATCTGTAGATCGCACACACATTGCCTAGCCGCACAGCCGCACATACAGCCCACATCCAAAGCCAGCCAATGAGTGTGCTCAGTGCAGTGTAAGTGGAAAGAGTAGTCAATGAAAAATGCCCACCGCGCGACCAAATTATAAAGAGAGGTGTAATATTAACGGGTGACGAAAGACAAGGCTAGGAAAGAGGTTCGGAGAAGGACCCTACAGCTACAAAATGTTTATGCAATGCGGGGGTTCTGTAGGTATTAAAGTAATTTCTTAATTTAGTTCGGTAACGTGGGACAGTTCGGAGAAGGTCGCGCTAAACATTCCGCTACGCTACATTTTTTAGCGCTCGTATTCCCCGCACTGCATAAACATAGACGGTGAGTATTTGCGCTCACAAAACGGAGTTAACTATTTTGATTTACTGTGAATACCCTCCTATCTTGGAAACGCTAACAGCTGATCTTGCTCACCCTGCGTGCATGGCGTCCACCTTCGAAGGCTGCATGTAAAAACCGGTCGGTAATTTTCTCGGCAAGCTCAGTACTGATGTGCCTGGCGGGCAGGCAAAGAACATTCGCATCATTATGTTCCCGTGCCGTGGCTGCAAGTTCTTCCTTCCAACAAATTGCGGCCCGGATGCCCTGATGTTTGTTTGCAGTGATCGCTACTCCATTTGCACTTCCGCAGGTGAGAAGGCCCAGGTCGAATTCCTTTTTTTCCACGGCCAGAGATACAGCATGCGCAAAGTCAGGATAGTCGGCAGACTCACTGCTGAAGGTTCCAAAATCTTTCACCGCATAACCATTTTGTTCGAGCCATTTTTTCAAATGCTCTTTCAAATCAAAGCCTGCGTGGTCGGCACCAATTGCAATTGTTAACATCATGCCGTCATTTCATCGGTCTTCGCCTGTTGCTCCTCTTCTTTTCGCTTCTGCCGTACAACATAAGCGGATATGAAGATACTGATTTCGTAGAGCATAAATAGTGGCAATGAAATAAGCACCTGACTTAAGGGATCGGGAGGCGTTACGATTGCGCCAATAATCAAAATCACAATGATGGCATGTCTCCGGTAAGTTCGCATGAACTTAGGAGTAAGCAGTCCCACCTTTGTCATGAAGTAAACCACAACCGGGAGTTGGAACAGTAATCCGCTGCCAAACACCAATGCGATGAACGTCGATACATAGGAGGTGATGTCAAATTCGTTGACGATGATATCGCTGATGGAGTAGGAAGAGAAAAACCATGTCATCATGGGGCAAAGGATAAAGTATCCAAAGCAAATTCCCAGAATGAAAAGGAAGGAAACCGCAAACACAGCGCCACTCGAATTCTTCTTCTCGCTGATCCTCAGCCCGGGCTTTACAAACCTCCAGATTTCCCAAAAGACATAAGGGAAAGAAACGATAAATCCAATCACGAAGGCGGCAAGCACCTGCATGGTAAACTGCCCGGTCATGTACCGGCTTTGGATCTTAAAAGGAAAGGGTTTTGCACAAAGGGCATCCACCGCTCCAGTCCAATGACCGAGGTCACACAACCATCTAAACGTTGGAAAGTCGATGCGGGCCGGAGCAAAAATGATGTTTTGAAAGATCCATGGGGTGAAGAAGAAAGCCAGGACCATGAAAATCATAATGGCCGAAATGGAGCGGACAATATGCCAACGTAATTCTTCGAGGTGGTCCAGAAAGGACATTTCTTTTTCTTCGCTCATAAAAAAATTTTCCCGCTGATGATTCGCAGAAAATATTTGCGAAAGTCTGCGTTATCCGCGGGAATAAAAAATTTATCTGTTTAACTGTAAAGCGGGAACTTCTTCATAAACGCATTCACCTTGCGTTTCACCGCTTTTTGGTGCTTATCATCGCCGGGTTTTTTCAACGACTCATCGATCAAGTCAACTACCCTGGCAACATCCTTTTCCTTCATTCCACGTGTCGTTACAGCCGGCGTGCCTATGCGCATCCCCGAAGTGACCATTGGCGACTGTGTGTCGAAGGGTACCATGTTTTTGTTAATGGTAATGTCCGCTTTGATCAAAGTCTCTTCAGCGATTTTGCCTGTCAGATTCTTGGAACGAAGGTCGATCAGCATCAGGTGATTGTCAGTTCCACCGGAAATAATCTTATATCCTCTTTTAGTGAATTCCTCAGCCATGGCTTTTGCATTTCGGGCCACCTGCACAATGTATTCCATGTATTCATCGCTCAGCGCCTCCAGAAAGGAGACAGCTTTTGCTGCGATGACATGCTCCAGTGGCCCTCCTTGCGTACCGGGGAAAACACCCGAATCCAGAATGGATGAAATCTTCCTGAGCTCACCTTTTGGAGTCTTCAGTCCCCAGGGGTTGTCAAAATTCTTGCCGATCATTATCAATCCACCACGCGGACCACGGAGTGTTTTATGTGTGGTGGTAGTCACGATATGGCAATGTTCCATCGGATCAGTTAACAAACCTCGGGCGATGAGTCCTGCCGGGTGAGAAACATCTGCAAGCAACAGCGCTCCAACGGAATCTGCTGCAGCACGCAATTTCTTATAGTCCCAATCACGGCTGTAAGCCGAAGCTCCGCAGATCACCATCTTTGGTTTTTCGCGTTGAGCGATTTCAATCACCTTATCAAAATCAATCAACCCAGTCTCCTGTTCGACTCCGTAAAATGAAGG
>JAYVRH010000788.1:0-2916 GCA_043776495.1 Cyclobacteriaceae bacterium | reverse complement strand
AACATGATTATGGTGCTGAAAAAAGCGATCGCCAAAACAGGGAAGAATTGCAAAATATACATGGACCTGGCAGGCCCCAAAATTCGGATTAAGAGCATTGCTGCTAAAAGAAAAGATCAAAACCAGCAACTGCCGGTATCGGAAGGTAAGAAATTGGTGTTAAGCTATGCTGAGAATGAAGGGGAAGAAGATATAAAGCGGCAAAGAAGAAGAAGAAGTGAAGACACCTTATTTATCGAACCACGGGAACTGTTGTCGATGGTGAAAGTAGGGGAACATATATTTTTTGACGACGGTAAATTTGAGGCAAAAGTAATTGCCATCAATCCTGATCAGGTGGTGGTAAAAGTGGCGCGCATCTCGACAAAGAACCCGGTCTTAAAACCGGAGAAAGGAATTAATTTACCGGACTCCGATCTTACCATCGCTCCGCTCACCGAAGATGATAAGAAGAACATACCCTTCATATGTCAACATGCAGATTTAGTAGGCTATTCCTTTGTCAATAGCCCGTCGGATGTGGATTTGTTGCGTGCAGAGATTGCTAAATATGCTTCGAAGAAAAAGCCGGCAATCGTATTGAAGATCGAGCGCTTGTCAGCGGTACAAAACCTGCCAGCATTGTTAATGAATGGGATGAAAGATGCCTCACTGGGTGTCATGATTGCGCGTGGAGATTTGGCTGTTGAGATTGGTTTTGAGCGGCTCAGTGAAATTCAGGAGGAGATTCTATGGATTTGTGAGGCTGCACATGTGCCCGTGATCTGGGCTACCCAGGTGTTGGAAACGCTCAACAAAACTGGTTACGCAACCCGCTCTGAAATAACGGATGCCGCAATGGGTGGTCGGGCGGAATGTGTGATGTTGAATAAGGGAAAGTATATTGTGAAGACCATCAAAACCCTCGATGATATCCTTACCCGCCAGTTGGGCCATGTAAATAAGAAACGGTACATCATGAGACCGTTGGGAATAGCCAAAACTTTTATCCAGCCTTGAGGTATAGGCTCCGCTAAAAAGATGATACAAATCATTGGTGGGCCTGCTTAATGTTACTCTTTGACAAGCTGAATCCCTGTAACTAACAGGGAATTAATCACCATCGAGGCTGCAATGACAACAAGGGTTCTGAATATTGTACAAAAACTAAGTTCACAATCAGAAGAGGCAATCACTCAGGTACTCGATGAGCTAAAGCCCATAGTGGATTTGACTGCAGACGAAAAAATTGATCTCTCGGAAGCCCTCATTTCCATTTTCTATCACTACAGACATGCCGATTCCACGCGCCTTCTAAAGCTCGCCATCCGTACGGAAAAGCGATTGGGGAAGTTTGGTCCCGATGTAGTCCCTTTTCTCCTCGACGAAATCATTGAAATAGATGGTGAATCTGCTGCTTACCTCGGAAAAGCATTGTCTAAGATCGGTAAGCCAGGCATTGAATACTTCCTGAAAAAATGGGATCATCATCTCAACGATGAACCTGCCCTCATTAACCTGACCCAGACCATATCGTACTATAAGTTTGAAGAAGTCGGTGAGGTAATCCCGCTGATCCTAAGCGCCACTCAAAGCGATAATTTTCAACTCACATCCATGGCCTTATATACTCTTGGAAGACTAGTTGAAAAATCCAAACCACCCATCGAAGAAAAACTTAAGCATACGCTATTTGAAGTGGCATTCAGTTTCTTATCGAATCCCAAACCGTTGGTTAGAAAGAATGCCGCACGTGCATTGGGCAAAATGCTGCGAAAAGAATTTTTGACGGACGAGGAAGAAAAGAAAGTTCATAATGCTTTTCTGTCTATTGCAGGCAAAGATGAATATCACAATTGGGATCGTGACTTTATAGTGCGGAGGGAAGCAGAAGCTTTTATGCCCTACTTTCATGGAGTCAACGTACCGGCGAGTAAGTATAGCCAGAGTTTTCGTATCCTCGCCAAGCGGCTCCTGTGCGCCCATACTTTTCATTTTATTGTTGAGGCACCCCTCATCGCAAAGAAAATTGCATCCGGGCAATTCATTATCATTCGGCCTCATGGTACAAGCGAACGTATTCCACTTTCTGTTTGTGGGTGGGATCGTGATAAGGGAACACTTAATTTAATTATTGCTGCGGTCGGAAAAACTTCTACAGAAATCAACCACATGAATGTGGGCGAAAGCTTCAAAGATATGGTGGGCCCGCTTGGCGAACGATCCCATCTTCCTAATACCGTCGGCACCTGTGTCGTTATTGGCGGTGGCTATGGAACTGGCGCCATCATTCCTACCGCATACGACATGAAGGCGAAGGGGAACAAGGTAATCGGTGTCGTTGGCGCACGCGGTCAGGATAGCCTGATCATGGTGGATGAATTGAAGGAAGTATGCGATGAGGTAATTCTTACTACCAATGATGGTTCAATCGGTAAGGCAGGCTTGGTAACGGATGCTTTAAAAGAGGTTATTGCAAGGGAAAATGTCAATCACGTATTGGCCGTTGGCCCTGTCCCCATGATGAAGGCCGTGAGTGAAATGACACGACCCCTGAAAATTAAAACCTTTGTATCACTCAATGCCATCATGGTGGATGGTACGGGGATGTGTGGCGCATGCCGGGTGTCCGTCGGGAATGAAACCAAGTTTGCATGTTTCCATGGACCGGATTTTGACGGACATCAGGTAGATTTTGATAATCTAATAAAACGACAGAAGATGTTTTTAAAAGAAGAGAAGATCGCGTTTGCGGCGATGGATGCTTCAAAATTCAATGACCATGACCATTAATCGACCTCTGAGCAATAAAGAAAGAATCCAGATGCCGCATCAGGAGATGCCCCTGAGTCCGGCTGAGACAAGGGTTAATAATTTTGATGAAGTACCGATGGGTTACTCCTCAGAGCAGGCGCAGCTGGAAGCCATGCGTTGTTT
>JAYVRH010000787.1:0-9826 GCA_043776495.1 Cyclobacteriaceae bacterium | reverse complement strand
TCAGGGAGCGATAAGGCCGCTCGCGGGGCAAAAGTAAGGAAAACTTGGATTAGATTGGTTGCGGTATCCTTATTCGTTGGAGGTTTTCGTGGGCCCCGTTTCGGGTGCCGCGATCTTCGTATTCAATGATGAAATGCTCAATCTCCCAATGATCTAAAATAACTTAGAAAGAATTGAGAAGTTGTGCTACGAATTCTAAAGTTAGGATCGCAGTACTTTGATGAGGCACCAAGAACCGCGAAGCCATGCCCCTAATAAATAAATCATCCAATTGAACCTTATTCCCTGCGAGCTCTACGGACTCTAATGTATGTCCGCCCCCGTCAATTTCATCTCATATTGATCGGCCAGATTGGCCACTTCTTGCAACATTTCCTTTATATCATCTTCACCTATGCCGTCCAGGGAGGAAACAGCTTCAACTTGCAGATAGTTGTCACTTATCATAAAGCGGCAATAATTGAAAAAAGCAGTCTGCTCCAGCAACATCTTGAAGTCGATGGTGTCATTGATCGCACATACCTTCGAAGTGAAGGTGATTACTTTTCTGTTGTAGAGACTACTTTGCTTGATATTGCCCATGACGGTTTGGAACCTGTTTCCGGCCACCGGAATAATAATAACCGAGAGCGTCAGATTATACTCAATATATTGCCCGCTGATCTGGTCGGCATATTTCTTCATAAATGCTGCTAAATTCATATTTGTTTTGTTTTAAAGGCCATTGGAATGCATCCTTAAATTAAGAAATTCCAAGCAATATATTATGCCCTTAAAAAAATGGTATGGAATTTTTAGCCTCGGCACGGCTTTACCCGGGGTGTCTTTAGTCTTGCGATGGGCATTAATAAGAAGCTAGTTAATGAGTTCCTTTATCGCGATCCGTTTCTTCCTTGGGTGGATTTTTTTCCAATTCTCTCCTTCTTCTTTCCCGTGAGCTCCGGAGAAGGTCCTTGAATTCGTTGAAATTTTGCGTGTATATAAGACTCGCTCCGGTGACGGTGGAAGCAGTTTGAGTGTTGAGCGAACTTTGCAATTGGTTCACGCTGGAACGGCTATACATTTTTACCTTGAACTTGCCATCGGGAGTCAAGAGATAATCCACAGTCCAGTCGCCGGCGATGGTTGACAGTTCAGAGCGATATGTTTGATTCCCAAAGCTGCCATCACGTGTTAAGCGGAGGCGGCCACCCAGAAAAGAGTAGGAGAGGCGCAATTGAAAAGTGTTAAACGCCTCCTGGTCAAGCGTGCCCAGGTCAAGGTCAATATCCAGATTCTGGTCTACCTGGCTGAGCCAGTAGCTCAATTGATTTGATAGCAATTCACTCACGCTGTTGTAGAGGGAGCCACCGGTAGCGAATGCATCCGGAGGGGACAGTTTTCGAAGGATAATCAAACTGAACACTTGTCGCTTCAATTCCTGTTCATCCAGTTTTGCTTTGAAGGCAGCAAATTCAAATTTCAGTCTTACGGAGGTATTCCCTCCAGTTGAGGTAACATTGACATTGTCCGGAAGGTCTTTGGCTTCGATGTCAAAATTTATTTGTGGCGACAGCATGGGTCCGTCGAGTTTCAAGATCACTTCTACTGGATATTTTCTGCGAATGTTGGGGTCATTGATAAGGGTTTGGTCGGCAAGGATCGGGCCAATGGAGGTGAGTTGCTTATAGCTTGCGGTGATGTTCAGATTTCCTTCATAGGGATCGCCAAACCAAATGATTCGACTTCCGGGTCTTACAGAAAATTCTTTATTGATGACATCATACAAAGTAAAATTGTATGCGCCTTCGGTAAACTCTAGTTGGCCAAACATGTTAAACTCGCCTTTCGTATCAATTTGAAGTTTGATGTCTCCGCGTCCCCGGCCCCGGATAATATCTCCCGATTTAATATCGAAAATAATTTCAGCATAAGCGTCGGGCGTGACATCAATGTTCAGGTCAAGGGTCAGCCCCGAAAGTTCGCGTTTGAGAGGTTTTTCTTTGATGATGTTCTTCTTAATGCTATCGGTGAAGTTTGAGAATTGAATAAAGTCTTTTTTCTCCTGGCCTCCTCCGGTTCCACCTACTGGAATAGACAATCGTGTATTTTTATTTGTTCGTGCGTTGGCGGAGATTTTTAGATTTGACATGGGGCCAAGAATATTCAGGGTGCCTGTGCCAAAGGCTTGTCCATAAAAAAGACTGTTATCTTTTGAGTTGGTACTCAGGAGTTGAAAATTGGTGAAGTTGGCATCAAGGTTGATCACCATTTTTGAAAAACTGCGGTGTGCAATGTATCCTTCCAGCTTTCCTTTATTATTGAAACCATCTGTAAGGACGAAATTATTGAATTGGATTTGAGTAGGAGTAATCCCCACCGTTCCGGTCACTTTATATAATGTCTTCAGATAATCAATCATGATCTGACCATTTTCAATCTTTGATTCGCCGGTGATGCGCGGTTTACTGAAAGAACCCTGCATGTTGTAAACGCCAGTTACAGTTCCGTCCAGATTGGAGAAAAGCCCTCGTACGACCGGTTCAATCAATTTGAGGTTCGCCTTTTCAAGAATGGCCTTCGTGTGTAAAGGATTTTCAAGGTCTTTGGGATCGTAGTATCCCTTGATGTCGACGATACGGTTTGTCAGGCGATCAACGGTGAGGTCGATATTGAATTGATCACTTTCCGGGTCGCGGGTATTGTTGCCTTTTACTTCACCTACCAGGAAGTTATTGATGGTGAGAGAATCTATGGTGAGGATGTTTTCAATGTAGAGGTTGGAATACAAGTCACGTTGTTTGATTTCCGCATTCAACAATCCCTTGAATTTTTCCGTGCTGAAGAAGTCAAAGAAAGAAAGCTTGAAGTTTCTGATCAATACTTGAAGTTCCTGGGTCGGATCATGTGATATCGCTCCATCAATCCTGATCGATTGCTCATCATGTGCGATGCCCAGGTGGTGGATGCGCCATTCTTGTCCCTTCAGGAGTGTATAATTATTTTTATTGATGGTCCAGCGTTCACCAAGAATCTTTAATACAGAAGGCAGGATTTTTATCTTGGTGCTGTCTTTGAGAAAGTCAATTTCTGATCTGAGGCGAACGGTATTGTCATAGCCCTCCTGTTCTACATCCAATCCCAGATCGATATGGTCTTTGTTCCAGATGCCTTCGATAAAAAGATTTTTGGTAACAATCGTCTTGTTTAATTCCTGTCTTAATGAGTTGATGGTAAGTTGAGCGAGCACGTCTGTGCTGTCCCTCACTTTTGATCCGCTAAATTCAATTTCATTACCGGTAAAAGTTTGACCGTTAAGAATCAACGAGTCGATGTTTGAAAATACATGAAGAATGGAGGTGACGTTATTTGAAAATTCGCCATTGATCACAGTTTCACGGGAAGTATGAAGGTCAAGGTCTAGTAACTGGAGGATGGGATTCACATCGTGGACCGTGGCATGGATGGTAGCTTTGTATGCCTGATCGGATTTTCGCTTCGTCTGATAGTAATTTTGAATGGCGATGGGATCGTTTTTAATGTTCAGGAGAAATTCATTAACAAGTTTTTGGATATCATTGAAGAGGGAGGAATAGTAGAAATCTCCTTTCATTGAAAGATCAAGCATTGAACTTCGTAGGGTAAGGGATCGATCTCCATTTTCGTTGTCTGAAATCATGTGGATTGAATCCAGCCTGATTGTTTCATCGCGAAATTGAACCACTGAATTCTTAAAAAAAGCGCTGCCTAAGATTGAATCTAGGGTCAAACCTCGACTGTTTATGACCAGATTAGATTGAAGGAAAACCGCTTCCTTGGATAGATTCAGTTCATGGAGCAATGCCGTATCGAGCTTAGCTTCTATGTTAATCATATCCTTACCGAGACGCAGGTCAATCGAACCCGTCATGCTGAACTGAAGATTGGGATCATTGATGTCGAGGCTTCCCTGGAAAAATTGGTTGGCGAATCTCGCATTCGAGCGAATATTTGAATAATTGTAGCCGCGCAACCCTACGGATGCTACTTCACCGACCAAGGTGAAATTTGCAGCTTCTTTTGTAAATCCCATTCCATTGATCCGGCCATTCAGAGTTACTTTTTGAAAGTTCACAGTGTCGTTAAAGAATCGTCCCAATTCAAAATCGGTCAGCTTAAGTTTGCCATTATAAGATGATTGTCCGATATTATCCTTGGCAATTTTAAGATTGATGTCCGATTGAATTTGGCCAAACTGAGTCATAAGATCTCCGTTTGCTACAAAGTCATTCACAAAGCCCAGAAAATTACCTTTCAGTTGTATTTTTCTGAAGGGAGACAACTTGTTGTGGACATCATTCGGAAGAAAGAAGTCAAGGTCTTCTATCAAAACAGTGGAGGGGGTGAGTCTTGCGTTGATAAATGTTTCGTTAATAGAAGGAAGTCCATTCATTTCCAGGCTGCCGTTAAGCTTTGAGGCGCCAATAGAAACATTCATCGGGTTAAAAATAAAGTGACTGACCCGTCCATTGAAATTTCCGCTGAGCAAAATGGTTGACCTAAGTTCCTTAAGTCCTGTGGTAAAAAGACTCAGGTCCTCGGGATATAATTTGGTGTTGCTGAGATGAGCATGAATCGTAACCTTATCGTTGAATTCACTTAGGTCCGACTGACGCTGGTATTTGAAAATGATCGTATCGGAAATATGGCTTTTGTTGCAATCCAAATTGATCCCAAGAAATTCCATTGACGACTGGCTGATGCGAAAGAAGGTGCTGAATTGATTGATGCTGAGTTTGGTCTTTACATCATGTGCAAGCATGGAAGCAAGTTGAAATTCAATGGTGTCTGCGATTACTTTGAAGTTGGTCAGATTCCCCTCGTCAAGCATGACCCTGAAGTGGTTCTGGTCGAAGCCATTTCGAATGGAATCGGCATCTGTGATGTTGTAAGAAAATTGAGATTGCTCAATTGATACCTCCCCGATGTTTATTTGCGGCCCCGAACCTCCTGCGCCAGAACCAGCGGGGAATTGTTTGCGGATCGCAGCGATGAAGATATTGATGTTCAGATCTTTGCTACTGTCTGATTCTGGGATGGTGACCAGGTTGACGATTCCGCCCTGGAGCGACAAGGCATCTACGAATATGTCACTGTTTTGATAGACGCTCCTGATGCTGAAATTAATGTAGAGCCTCCCGGCCTCAATCATTGAGTTGTTCTGGGGGTCGGTTATTTTTAGTCCTGTAATCTCGAGCCGGTCGTACCATAAAAGGTAGAACCGGTCGAATTGAATATCAAATCCAGAAACCTTTGAGAATCCGCCGGTCAGTTTGCTAACCAAACTTTTCTGAACGAATGGAAATTGAAGTAAACCGTACCCGATGATAAAAAAAGCAAGTGTCGCACTGAGACCGTAGAGGACAATTCTTCTAAGCCATTTTAGAACCCGAATTTTAATAACTTGCCATTTCATTTAGCTGAATATGGGGCCCACCATCCTTGCCATTGAGTCATCCTGCGATGAAACTTCTGCCTCCATGATCATCAACGGCAAATTAGTTAATAATATTATCGCATCGCAAAATGTGCATCACAAATACGGGGGAGTGGTGCCTGAATTAGCGTCCCGTGCACACCAACAGCAGATCGTCACAACAGTAGCAGAAGCCATTCAAAGTGCTGGTATCAAGAACGAAGATCTGGACGCGGTGGCGTTCACCCGCGGTCCCGGACTGATGGGTTCGTTGTTGGTTGGAGTGTCCTTTGCGAAAGGTCTCGCATGGTCACTTAACATTCCTTTGATAGAAGTGAATCATATGCAGGCCCATATTCTGGCTCATTTCATCGCAGGTGTTGAACAGGCACCAAAGTTTCCATTTCTCTGCCTCACGGTAAGTGGTGGTCATACTCAGTTGGTGCTGGTACGCGACCATTTTGACATGGAAGTGATCGGCCAAACGCAAGATGACGCAGCAGGAGAAGCGTTTGATAAAGCTGCCAAAATTCTTGGGTTGTCGTATCCTGGCGGCCCTCTCATTGATCAATTTGCTCAAGATGGTAATCCTGAAAAATTTAAATTTCCCAATACCGATATGCCGGGCCTGGATTTTTCATTCAGTGGAATTAAAACGGCATTCCTTTACTTCATTCGGGATGAAAAGAAGAAGGACCCGGATTTTATTCAAAACAATTTGAAAGACATTTGCGCAAGCATTCAGGAAAAAATTGTCAAGATGTTGATGGATCGGTTGGAGAAAGCCTGCGCTCAAACTGGTATAATGCGGGTTGCCATCGCTGGAGGAGTCTCAGCCAATTCAGGTCTTAGAAAGGCATTAATACAAAATGGTAAAAAGTTGGGGTGGCAGACCTTTATTCCTGATTTTCAATATTGTACCGACAATGCTGGGATGATTGCAATGGCCGCACATTATAAATATCTAAAAGGCGATTTCGCATCCATGGATGTTTCTCCGATTCCCAATTTGAGTTTTGATCGTCATTCATGAAAAAAGTATTTCACCTTGGTGATAAAATGATTTACCGCAGAAAGGTTGAAGAGCCCGACCAGGCGATTTTTCATGGCGAACTTTTGCATCCGGTTTGCTCTACCTTTGCACTCGCCAGGGATTTCGAGTGGTCATCTCGTTTATTTTTTGTGGAGATGAAGGAATCGGATGAAGAAGGAGTTGGCACTTTTTTGAGCATTGAACATAAACGCCCTGCATTTGTTGGCGAAGTAATTGAATTTATAGCAACGATCGAAAATATAGAAGGAATGGAACTATTTTGCGCCGTTGAGGCTCACGTCAGCGGCCGGTTGATTGCCACGGGTAGGACTGGTCAGAAGATGCTTAAAAAGGAAAAACTTGCTGCTATTTTTTCAAAACCTTAATGATTAATGATTTCTGATTTAACAGCTATTTAATTAACATGCCCTCGGATCGATTTTCCAATACCATCAATATCAAGAACCGCCAGGCTTCTTTTGATTATGAATTGCTGGACAAGTACGTTACAGGCATCGTACTGAAAGGCACTGAAATAAAATCGATAAGAGAGGGTAAAGTGAACTTGCAAGATGGCTATGTGTATTTCTCAAATGAAGAGGCTTTTGTGAAAGGAATAAACATATCTCCATTTACACAGGGTACTCATTACAATCATGAGGCGGCTCGCGAGCGAAAGCTCTTGTTAAAGAAAAGCGAAATCAATAAACTCAAAGCAAGAGTCGAAGAGAAGGGGTTGACAGTTGTACCCATCCGCTTGTTTATTAATGACCGGGGCTATGCGAAATTGGAGATCGCTGTAGCCCGGGGTAAAAAGACACACGACAAGCGAGAGAGCATTAAAGAAAAGGATATTAAGAGGGAATTGGCACGCATAAAGTTTTAGAAAGAACAGGACCCATGGTACCATTGGATTTTGGAGTTTGTCGCCTGGCTGTTGTACCGGTGCGCATCGACCATCGTGAAACATCGGAGCAGGTGACGCAACTTCTTTTTGGCGATCACTATGAAGTATTGTCAATTTCAGCGGATAAGAAATGGGTCTATATTAAAATATATTTCGATCAATGCGAAGGTTGGCTGGAATTGAAGCAGCACCATGCTATTTCAAAAGAGTATTTTGATCAGATCAATAAGACTGAATATAAAATAATCACAGAGGTGGCATCGACCGTACTTTATAAGAAAAGTCCGCTGACCATTGTGATGGGAAGCATTGCCCCGATTTCAAATTCTGAATTATTTAAGATAGAAGAGCAGTTTGCCTTCAATGGTGAGTCAAAAGGCCTTGGCCAAAGACGTGATCTGGATTTTCTGAAGAGCATTGCGAAGAAGTATTTTTCGGCACCCTTTCAATGGGGAGGTAAAAGCCCCTTCGGTATTGATGCTACTGGGTTTGTTCAAATGGTGTATAAAATCACCGGCTATTCCATTCAAAGAAATTTAAGTCAGCAAGCAGCTGCAGGAAAAAAGATCAAGACATTCTCAGAAGTTAAGTTCGGCGATCTTGCTTTCTTTTCAGAGAAGGCCGGAGCGCCGACCCATGTGGGAATTGTTTTGGAGGAAGGCAAAATCATTCACTCCTTTGGTCAGGTTCGTATTGATAACATTACAGAGGAGGGGATATTGAATCCAGAGACAAAAATTTATACGCACCTGCTTCATTCGATCAGAAGGGTTATCCCATAGTATTCATTCTGCATTATTCATAGTTACGTGCGAAGTTCGCGGCACCCGAGACGGGGCCGCGAAGACAGCTATTTGGGGCATGCATCCCTTGTGGATTTCTTCGCGGTTTTTTGATGTCTCAACAAAAATACTGCGATCTGTAAACGTAATTTGAACGTACCACCGTGCAAGCTCGTCTCAATTCGATTGTTAGGCTTTGCGTAAGTTTTCATCATAGTTGAATTCGTACATCACGGCACCCGAGACGGGGCCGTGAAGACCTTCCTATGAAATGGACTCAGAGAATGCATTGCCTCTGTGCCTTCTCCGTGCTCCCTGTGCTCACTGTGGCGAATGCATTCCCTCGTTTGCAGAAGCAAAACTTTGGTTTTATCTTTTCACCATGGACAGTCGGGTATTGGTGTTAAATCAAGACTTTAGGCCCCTGATGGTGTGCTCGGTGGAGCGTGCTTTTATTCTGGTCTACCTTAATAAGAGCGAAATGGTGCGTTCTGCCAATGGCCACAAAATTCATAGCATCACCCGAAGTTTCCCAATGCCGTCAGTAATCCGGCTGAATCGATATGTGAATGCCCCGTATAAAGGGGTAAATCTGACCCGTCAAAACATTTTTAAACGCGACAATTTTGAATGTCAGTATTGTGGTACCAAAAGAGAATTAACGCTGGACCATGTGATACCCAGTTCGAGGGGAGGTACTCACTCGTGGCTGAACCTGGTTACAGCGTGCAAAAGGTGTAATACCCGGAAGGGAAATTATACACCGGAGGAAATGGATATGACCATTCGGAGCAACCCCTTTAAACCATCCTATACCTTATTCCTTCGCGACATCAGTGGTATGAAGCAGGAAGAGTGGGATGAGTTCTTGGAGTGATCTGCTAAAATTTCAAACTGAAAATTGTCCGGATTCCTGGTTCCGATTCAACGGAAAGGGAACCATTGTGCATTTGCATGATTTGCCGCGAGAGACTGAGTCCGATGCCTGAGCCCGTCTTTTTTGTGGTGAAAAAAGGAACGAATACCCTATTGAGCGCTTCTTTGATAATCCCGGAGCCGTTGTCAACCACTTCAATGATCACAGATGTTCCGGAATATTTTCCCTTGATGTCAATTCTTCCAGAAGGGATTTCTCCCAAAGCTTCTATTGAGTTTTTCACCAGATTGATTAGCACCTGTTCAATCATCTCTTCGTCTGCCTGTATTGTAAGATATTCTGCATCGCACGAATGGGAAAGCTCAATTTGTGTTTTCTTGATTTCTGGTCTCATCAATTGGGACACCTTTTCGATCAGATCCTTTACGACTACTGTTTTTAATTTTGGCTGTGGAAGTGAAGTATATTCCCGATAGGCGTCAATAAACTTGATCAGTCCTTTGCTGCGATTTTCGATGGTGCCCAACCCCTCCCGTAAATCTTCAGCACCCTCGCTTTTAAGTTCGTAATGGTTGTTCTTTTGAACCATATCATGGTCTAGTATTTCCCGAAGGGTAGAAGTCAGTGATGAAATCGGTGTAATGGAGTTCATGATTTCATGACGAAGCACCCTGGTGAGGTTTTGCCACGCATCGATTTCCTGTTGCTGCAGTTCAGTTTGAATATTCTGTAGTGTGAGGAGTTTCATGGAGTTGCCGCGAATGCGCAATTCTGTCGCCTGAATGGTAAGTGA